>JBEEHI010000080.1:0-6145 GCA_041167305.1 Verrucomicrobiota bacterium | reverse complement strand
GCTCGATCCACGCGGGTTCGGCGAAGACTGGTTCCTCTTCCTTCGCGGCCGCTGGGATTTCTTCAACGCTTTCAATGATCTCGGCGGTTTTTTCGATGACCTGCGGTTCGCCGACGGAACTGAATTCAGCGACTTCCGTGATCGGCGCGGAGACCACTTCGCGGTCGAAATCGGAAATCACCGACTTCTCCGGCTCCGGCGCGATCTCGGCGATCGGTAGGACGACCGGTGTTTCTATCGGCTCAACCTTTGGCGCCGGAAGGTGCGCGCGCGGAACGAGATTCTCGATCGCGGTCCCCACGGTCGTCGTGCCGCCATTGGTGCCGAAAGGCCGGCTCGTCTTGCTGAATGGAACGGGGCCCCGGCGCACGGATGGCTCGGAAGCTTTCAAATGCAGGGAGACTTGCGGCGGTCCGCCGGCCAGACGCTTGGCAGCGGCGATTTTTTCCACGACCGGTTCCTGGTCGTCGAGCGCGTCGAAACTCGGCCCGCTGGCAGGGGCGGGAGAGCGGTAAACGGAAACACTCATGCGACGGCGAAATTCCGAAAACACAACCCAGACCAAAAGCAGAATTCCCGCCACGAGCAGGCCGCCGACGAGCAGCGTATTGGAATTAAACCCGTTCATGCTGTCGTTCACGCTCGATTGCTGGATGGTCGCGGGCGCGAGGACGGTGGCCGGCGTGGAAACGACAGTGGTCGTCGCCGGTGCCGGCACTTTATTCGCGGGCGAAGTGGCCGGGCTTTGCTGCGTCACAGCATTCGAGGTCGCAGGACCAGTCGCTGGACTCGAGGCAGGTTGCGTTGTCGTCTCAGGTTCTTTCGGCATGGGCGCGCGCGTCTCCGACGGCAGCGCATTCGCAGCGGATTGCATTTCGACGCTCGGTGAATTCGTCGTAACCGGGCCGGGCGGCTTTTCGTTCTTCGCAAGCGGCTGCGAGGCCGGCGGCTGCGTTGTCGTTTCCGGAACTTTCGGGTTCTTGTTCAAAGCCAGGGCCGGGGCGGGAATCGGGCTGGGTTCGATCGACGGCGGGACCGTTTCCGTTTTGGCCACTTCCTTCGACGGGGTCACAGGAGCAGCAGCGACGTTTTGCGGTGCCTGGAGCCAGCCGACATCGTAGAACGAATCGGCGAACACCAGGTTGAGCGCGGGCGAATAAATCTTCTTCGCGGAAACGATCCAGTCGTTCGCTTTCGCGGCGGTGTTGTGTTTGAAATCCCAGGCAGCCTGCGCGTAGTAGAGCGCCGGCGTGTCGCCGGTGAACTGGAACTGCTCCATCATCTTCTGCGCGCGGCTATCTTTTCCTTCGAGCAGGAGCGTCAGGAAAATCTTAAACTTGATGACCTGCGCCGCCTGGTTCTTATCGCCGCCGGGCGCGGGCGTATTGTTGAAGAGGGCTTCGAAGCGGTCGCGCGCTTTGGTGTATTCCTTTTTCTTGAATGGGATCTGCGCCAGGTTGTATTGCGCCTCGCGGAATTTCGGATCGATCTTCGCCGCCTGTTTGAACGCGTTCTCGGCTCCGTCGAAATCTTTTTGCGCCAGCAAAATCTCTCCGCGCAGATTGATGGTCGCGGGCTGGTTCGGATCGGCTGCGTCCGCTTCGTCGATCAGTTTTTTTGCGGCGGTGTAGTCGCGCTGTTGGAACGCCTGTTCCGCCGCCTCGAACTTCTCGGTCGCGATCGCCTTTGCTTTCGCCGCACGCTCTGTGGCCGTCGTTATTTCCAGCGCTACGCGAGTCTGCCCGGCCGGCTTCTGCATCCAGCCGATTTCATAGAATGACTCCGCGAAGAGTTTATTGAGCTGCGGCGAAAACTTTTTCTCAGCTCCCGCGATGAGATCCTTCGCTTCCTTTTCGTTCTTGTGCTGGAACGCCACGGCGGCATTCGAATACGTGACGGCCGGCGTCTCCGGCGTCAGCTCGAATTTCGCGAGAATGGAATCGACCATGTTCTCCTTCCCCTCGAGCAGGTAGGTCAGGAGAATTTTGTATTGGATGAGTTGCGCTGCATCGCCCTGGAGTTCCGAAGTATTTCCCTGAAGCAGTCCTTCAAACCGCTTCCGCGCTTCCCCCCAGGCCTTCCGCAGAAACGGAATCTCGGCCAGGTTGAAACGGGCGTTCCAAAATTTCGGATCGGTCGCGAGCGCCCTTTGGAGCGCCGCCTCGGCCTGGTCGTAGTCGGCCTGGCGCATCAGGATGACGCCGCGCAGGTTCTGCGACTCGGCGAGGTCCGGCTGGCGCGCATCGATCGCGTCGAGTTCCTTCAGCGCCTGCGGATAATTGGCGGCGTTGAATTCGCGGAAGGCTTTGTCGTACATCGACTCTAGCTCCGCCTTCGTGGGGGCAACATTTGTTGCCGCGAAAGAGCTAACAACCAGGACCGTTATCGTCGCGAGTTTCCTAATGTTCATGCAAAGAGGCATACAAGCTATCGCCGCGCCTGATGACAAGCCAATTTTGCCGTTATCCCCGCGAAAATTCGCTTTTCACGGAAAACTCTTTCTGGCAGCGAGTTACGACTGCTTTATCGACGCCGAAACGCGCCCGTATTCCTGTTCGCCACGATCCGCAAACCTTCCAGTGTCAGGTTCGGATGGACGGCCTCGATTTCCGGAAGCTTGCTCGCAATCAAATGCGCATAGCCGCCGGTCGCGATGATCCGCGGTTTCTTGCGCGGAAAAGTCTCTGCCGTGAGCCGCTTCAGGATCTCGCGGACCAAACCGCGATAACCGAAAACCGCGCCGGACATCATCGCGTCGCGTGTCGTCTTTCCAATCGCGCGCGGCGGTTCCTGCAACGTCAGCTTCGGCAGCAACGCCGTGCGTTGATAAAGATAATTCGTCATCACCTCAAGGCCGGGCGCGATCACTCCGCCGACGTAATTCCCGGCGGCTGAAACCACGTCGAAAGTTACTGCGGTTCCGAAATCAACCACGATCGCAGGCAAGCCGTACAACTGCGCAACTGCCGCCGCGTTCGCGAGCCGGTCAGCGCCGATGGACCGCGGCCGTGGATAATCAATGCCGACACCGAGATCGAGTTTGGGATTGAGGAACAACACGCGCGCCGATCCGGCGGCGGACGAGATCGCCTTGTTCTTTTTCGGAACAACGGAGGAGACAACGATGGTCGCGACTTGGCGTCCGCGGAGAATTCGCCGCATCGCTGCCGCCGAGAGTTTGCTGGTTGGCAGCCGCGCGGACTTTCCAATTTTTTCTGTCGAGGCGAACGCCAGCTTCACGAAGGAGTTGCTGATGTCGATGAGCAGGTAATCGAATTTTCCAGCCGTGCACATATGGCAGCCCGCATTCACGCGGGAAGGAGGCACGGCGTCAAGTTCGGCGAACTTGCGACCCTCTGGCCAAACGCTTAGCCTCGTGCCCGTGAGAAAACTGGTTCAGCGCCCCCGACGTTTGCGCCGCAGTGAAGGCGTTCGCAACCTCGTACGGGAAACGAAACTGAGTGCGCACGATTTCGTTCTCCCACTTTTCATCAGCGAAAAGCTCAGGGCGCGGCAGGCGATCGCGAGCATGCCGGGAGTTTTCCAATGGGCGCCGGGCGAGGTAGCCGATGAAGCACAGCGCGCCCACGGACTGGGACTCCAGGCTGTTCTGCTTTTCGGGATTCCGCGCGAGAAAGACGAGGCAGCCAGCGGAGCGCACGCCGAAACCGGCGTCGTGCAGGAGGCAGTGCGAGCAATCAAGAAGAAATGTCCCGGCCTTGTTGTCATGACGGACGTTTGCCTCTGCGAATACATGAGCCACGGACATTGCGGCATCACTCGGATCGACGGGGACCATTTTCACGTCTTGAACGACGAATCGGTCGAATTGCTCGCGAAGACTGCGGTGTCCCACGCCGCGGCGGGAGCGGATTTCGTGGCGCCGAGCGACATGATGGATGGCCGCATCGGAGCAATTCGCGAGGCCCTCGATGCGAATGGTTTTCAGGAAATCGGCATCATGAGTTACGCAGCAAAGTTTGCATCGGCGTTTTACGGACCATTCCGTGAAGCCGCGGAGAGCCCGCCGCAATTTGGCGACCGGCGCTCCTACCAGATGGACAGCGCGAATGCGCAGGAAGCGTTGCGCGAGGTCGCGCTCGATGTCGAAGAAGGCGCCGATATCGTCCTCGTGAAACCGGCGCTGCCGTATCTCGATATTCTTTGGCGAGTGCGCGAACGCTTTGGAAAACCGACCGCGGTTTATCACGTGAGCGGCGAATTCGCGATGGTGAAAGCCGGAGTAGAAAACGGATACTTCGAGGAGCGCGCGGCCGTCCTCGAGATCATGACTTCGCTGAAACGCGCGGGCGCCGATTTGATCGTGACCTATTGGGCAAAGGAACTTGCCGAATGGACTCGCCCGTAGTCTCGCGCCGCGCCGAAACGGAAGCGCACGTTCGGCTCAAGCGTCTCGCGCTTCTCTGGGCGCAAGCCAATCGTTACACAGCGTGCGCGGCGGAAGTGAGTTTACCCCAGTGCCGTTATCGCGCGGACGTCGCCGCCTATCGCTCGCGATTGCGTGAGCAAACCGTAACCGCGATTTTCGAATGCAAACAGGCGCTGCCGGATCTGCGCCGCGATAACTGCGAAAGCGTAGCCGCGCGGGAACGCCTCCGCTCTCTCGCGCGCCGGCGTGAGACTCTCGAAAAGCATCTTCGCATTCATTACCCCACTCTTCGCACGGGCGATTCGCTCTTCGCTGAATACGATTCGCACGACTTCGATGCGATCGGGCACCGGGGCTACCGCCGCGTCCTCCGGGAAACCGCGGCGCTCCAAAATCGTCTCTACGGCGGCACGAAATTCGAGTGCCTGGTCCGTTATCGCTGCGCCAATCTGTTTTTCCTGGTCCTGCCTAACGAATTGTTTCGGGCGGCCGAGGCGCCCGCCGGCTGGGGCGTGCTCGTTGAATCGAATGGCTCGCTTGAACTCGTGCGCAAACCGGCTTGGCACGACAACGTGGAAGAAGCGCGAGTCCGGCTGTTGCAGCGAATCGCAGTGGCGGGCACGCGCCAGTTCAACCGCATATTCGCCATCACGCGCGAGGAGATTTTTCCGACGAGCAGCTCGGAAGACTAGCCCGCTCTCCCGACCAGCAGATTGCGGCCGGTCATTTCTTTTGGCTGCGGCAACCCGAGCAGGAAAAGCAGCGTTGGCGCGACATCCGCGAGTATGCCGTCGTCGACGCGAAACTGGGCGGCGTTCTCCGCTACGTAAAGGAAGTGGACGAGGTTGGTAGTGTGCGCCGTGTTCGGAGATCCATCCGGGTTCCGCATCAGCTCGCAATTCCCGTGGTCCGCCGTGATCAGGCAGGCGCCGCCCAACTTAAGAATCCCCGGCACGATCCGCGAAACACATTCATCGACGGTTTCGACGGCTTTGATTCCCGCGGCGACCACGCCGGTGTGTCCGACCATGTCAGCGTTTGCGAAATTCAGGATGATGAGGTCGTATTTGCCAACGCGCACGAGCACTTCCTCGGTGACTTCGCGCGCGCTCATCTCCGGCTGTAAATCGTAGGTCGCCACCTTTGGCGAGGGGACGATCTTGCGATCTTCGCCGGCAAACGCGCGCTCGATCCCGCCGTTAAAGAAATAGGTGACGTGCGGATATTTCTCGGTTTCGGCGATGCGCAGTTGCGTCTTGCCGGCGGCGCTCACCACTTCGCCAAGGATCTTCGGCAATTTCTCCGGCGCGAAAATGAAGGGCGCCCCATATGTGACGTCGTATTGCGTGAGCGTGACATAGTGCACTCGCGGCCACACCTCGCGCTCGAACCCGTCGAAATCCTTCAAAAGAAACGCCTGTGAAAGCTGGCGTGCGCGGTCGGCGCGGAAGTTGAAAAAGAAAACGGTGTCGTCGTCGCGAATGCGTTGCTCGTCGGGGTGCGAAAAAATCAGGGGGGGCAAGAATTCGTCGGTCTTTTTGCGCGCATATTGCGCCCGGACCGCGTCGCCCGGCGAAGTTTCGCAACGCTCCCCTCGCCCAAGCACAATCGCGTCCCAGGCTTTCTTCGTCCGGTCCCAGCGACGATCGCGATCCATGGCGAAATAGCGGCCCACGACCGTCGCGATCTTCGCGCCGCTTCTCGCCAGGCCAGCGACACAGGCGTCGAGAAAATCTGCGCCGCCGGTCGGCGACG
>JBEEHI010000079.1:0-11270 GCA_041167305.1 Verrucomicrobiota bacterium | reverse complement strand
CCTGGGCGCGGATCGTCCGGCGCTCGCTCCGCAGCGAGACGGTGCGGCTGACGCGGGTGTATTCCGGGAACTGGTAGAACTGGGCAACGTTGGCGAACGAGACGTAAGGCCGGTTGTTCGGGCGAACGACATTCCAATCTTCGGCAAGCGAGACGGCCGCGGGCGCGGCAAGGCACAGGGCCGCGACGGTCATGCGGCGCCAATTCTTGCTCTTTCTCTTTCTCATGTTCGCCATCGGACGAACTCGCCGTGGCGAGCTCTGCTCCTGCTCGTAATCGTTCTTGCAGTGTTGTTCAAGCGAGGACGATCACGATGACGAGCAGGAGCACGATTACGATGGCGGCTACCGAGTTGCATTCCAGCACCGCGCCCGCATCATTCCCTCGCGATGCCTGAATTGCCGAAGACTTACGACCCGAACGCTGTCGAACCGAAATGGTACGCGCGGTGGGAAGAAGCCGGATATTTCCGGGCGGACGCGCATTCTCCGAAGCCGGCATATTCCATCGTCATCCCGCCGCCGAACGTGACGGGAATCCTGACGATGGGCCACGTCCTGAATAACACCATTCAGGACATCCTCGCGCGCCGGGCCCGGATGCAGGGCTTCGAGGTTCTTTGGTTGCCGGGCACCGACCACGCCGGCGTCGGCACGCAGACGGCGGTCGAGAAACATCTGCGTAAGACGGAAAACAAAACCCGGCACGATGTGGGTCGGGAAGAATTTCTCCGGCGGGTGGTCGATTGGCAGGACAAACACGGTGGCATCATCATCCAGCAGCTCAAGCGGCTCGGGGCCTCCTGCGATTGGTCACGGCAGCGATATACCTTCGATGACGATTACGTCCGCGCGGTCGAATCGGTGTTCGTCGATCTCTATCAAAAAGGCCTGATCTATCGCGGCCGGCGGATGATCAATTGGGACCCGGCCGCGCAGACAGCGCTGTCGGACGAGGAAGTCATTTCGCAGCCGCAAAAGGGAAAGCTCTACTACGTGCGCTACGAGATGGTCGATGAACCGACTCCCGCACGCGTAGCGCTTACCCGCGCCGGTTCGCCTCCACCGCGCTTTATCGAAGTCGCGACGACGCGGCCGGAAACGATCATGGCGGATACCGCAGTCGCGGTGCATCCGGACGATCCGCGCTACCAAAGCTTGATCGGCATGCAGGTCTGGCGTCCGCTCGCGCGCGAAAAACTGCCGGTTATCGGTGACGCGGCGATCGACCCGAAATTCGGGACTGGCGTGCTGAAAGTCACCCCGGCCCACGACAAACTCGATTTCGAGATTGGCGTGCGCCATTCGCTGCCGGTCATCGACGTGCTTCATCCCGATGGCCGCATCAATTGCCCGGCGGTGCCGGAACTTGATGGGATGGAACGGTTCGCCGCGCGGCAGAAATCCGCCGAGTTGTTGGCGCTGGCGAACCTGCTGGCGAAAGAGGAACCGCACGAGAACAGCGTCGGGTTCAGCCAGCGCAGCGAAGTGCCGATCGAGCCGCGTCTGAGCGAGCAATGGTTTCTGCGTTACCCGAAAACGAAGGAAGCGCTCGACGTGGTGCGCGACCGTCTCGTCCGATTTTTCCCCCAGCATTGGGAGAAGGTTTACGCGCAATGGCTGGAGAACATCCAGGATTGGTGCATCAGCCGCCAGATTTGGTGGGGGCACCGGATACCGGCGTGGTACCGGAAATCCCAAATCCCAGAGCCCAAATCCCAAGCGGACGAGAACATCTACGTGGGGTTGGAACCGCCGCCGGATCCCGAAAACTGGACGCAGGATCCCGACACGCTCGATACCTGGTTCTCGTCGTGGCTTTGGGCCTACGAGACGATGGATGAGGAAACGCGGAAGAAATTTTATCCGACCTCTGCGCTGGTGACGGGACCTGACATCATTTTCTTCTGGGTCGCGCGCATGATCATCGCCGGGCTCGAGTTCAAGCCGGGCAAATCCGACAGGCTCGAGGACAACATTCCGTTTCGCGACGTCTTCCTCACCGGACTCATCCGCGACAAGCAGGGGCGGAAGATGTCGAAGTCGTTAGGCAACTCACCGGACCCACTCGACTTGATCGCGAAATACGGCGCTGACGGTTTGCGTTTCGGCCTGATGCGCATCGCCCCGAGCGGGCAGGACATCGCGTTCGATGAAAAACAGATCGAGGAGGGACGCAACTTCGCCACGAAACTGTGGAATGCTGCGCGCTTCCGCCAGATGCATGGGCCCTCCGAAGCCGCGCCGCGCCTGGATAGTCACGCGCTCTCGATTTACTCGATCGAGGTCCTGGCCCGCTTCGATGAGCTGCTGATCGAAACCGAGACGGCATATCGCGGCTACAAGTTCAACGAAGTGGCCCAACGCCTTTACGATTTCTTCTGGGGCGACTATTGCGACTGGTTCATCGAAGCCGCGAAGACAGATATCTTTAGCGAGGACGAAGCGCGCAAGAGGTCGGTCCTCGCAGTAATGGATTTCGTGCTGTCGGGATTCGTGCGCTTGCTGCATCCGTTCATGCCTCACATCACGGAGGAGCTTTGGTCGTTGCTGGGATTCGGCGGTGAGAAAGAGAGCACGATCCAGTTCGCTGAGTTGCCCACGCCGGCGCTGGCCGCGACCCCGCCACAAACGATCTCCGACGCCCGAAAGAAGACGGCGAAGATCTACGAAACGATTGAATCAGGAAGAAACCTGCGGGCCGCCGCGAAAGTCCCTTCAAACAAAAAGGCTCGCTTCATTCTCCGCCCGGCTGGGGAAATCGAGAGCCAGGAACTGCCGACAATTACCCGGCTCCTCAACGCGGAAGATTTGCAGGTCGATGCGAAATTTCAGCCGGAATCCGGAGTTCCGGTAGCCGTAACGCCGCTCGGTGAACTCTATCTTATCCTGGCGAGCGCCGATAAATCGGCGGAACGCGAGCGGCTGGATAAAGAGATCGCGCGGCTCGAGGACGAGGTGCGCACGGTGGAGGCAAAGCTTTCCAACGCCTCGTTCGTCGAGCGCGCGCCTGCGGCCGTGGTCGAGGAACACCGAAAACGGCAAGCCGATTTCAGCGACCAGCTGGCGCAACTGCGGCAGGCGCGGGCTGCAATGGATTGAAGAGGACGCGCTGCGTGTGGACGTCGGCGCCCCGCGCTTCGAAGTAGGCCTTCAGTTCTGGCGTGTAGAGCGAGTCGTCGTATTCGCGATTCAATTCGAGGCAGACCTGTCCGCCGGGCCGGAGGTGATTTGCGGCGAGGTCGTCGAGGAAAAATTC
Source organism: Verrucomicrobiota bacterium (assembly GCA_041167305.1). GTDB lineage: Bacteria > Verrucomicrobiota > Verrucomicrobiia > Chthoniobacterales > UBA10450 > AV80. The sequence goes on along the minus strand of JBEEHI010000079.1, from coordinate 8,013 downwards.
CCACTCGGGAATTGTCCAGAGTTTGTCGCTTTTGTGCCCGTTGAAACAAATCATGTGCGCCGCGATCACATCGAACTTCGGGCCGAGATCGGGCAACGGCTCGTATGCTTCGATGCGCCAGATCACGCGCTTCACCCCGAGCAGGTCCACCATTTCGCGGAACCCGGGCTCGACATCGAGGTCCATGCCGAAAACGTCGTGGCCGAGGTATTGGCAGATGTAGAGGAAATAACCGGTGCCACATCCGATATCGAGGACGCGCTTGCGCCCGCCAAGGTCGAGGCCAAGATCGCGGACCCGTTTCAGGTTGATCTCCATCCAGCGCTCGATCTCGAGATATTTCGGCCATTCGTCGCCCGGATTTTCCATCCCGTAGCGCTCGTAGATTTCCCGGAACTTCTCGCGGTCGATGGTCGACGTGATTTTTGCGGCATCAAAACCCAGGGGAGCGCGGCCGCTCACCCATTGTCTCACGTGCCGGCGCGCGCTCGCGTAGGCGTCGCCGCTCAGCACTTTTCGAAGTTTGTAGGTTAACTGCATGATTCAGGATTGTTGCCGGATGCCAGGGTGCGACATCTTCACCTGTCGGTGTTGTCAGCGGACCTTGGTTTCGCTTAAAATCTCATTAGCTCGCGTCGGATTCAATTGATGAATATCTGGAAAAAACTGCTCTGGATCGCGGTCAGCGCTTTGGGATTGTTCGCGCTAGCCGTCCTGGCGCTTTCCCGGGGCGAACAAATCAGCGCGCTCTGGATCGTGACCGCGGGCCTGTGCACGTTCGCGGTCAGCTATCGCTTCTACAGCAAATGGCTCGCGACCAAAGTTCTTGTGTTGAATGACGAGCGCGCGACGCCGGCGGTGGCGCATGATGACGGCAAGGATTTCGTGCCGACGAATCGCTGGATGGTTTTCGGCCATCATTTCGCGGCGATCGCCGGGCCCGGCCCGCTGGTCGGTCCGGTTCTCGCGGCCCAGTTCGGGTTTTTGCCCGGAACGCTGTGGATCCTGGTCGGTGCCACGCTCGGCGGCGCTGTGCACGACATGATCGTGCTCTTCAGCTCGGTGCGGCGGCGCGGCAAAACGCTGGGCCAAATGGTGAAGGAAGAAATCGGGCGCGGGGTGGGCGCGCTCGCGTTGGTCAGCGTGCTCCTCATCATGATCATGATCATGGCGGTGCTGGCGCTGGTGGTCGTGCAAGCGCTCGCGAAAAGTCCGTGGGGCATATTCACGATCGCGACCACGATTCCCGTCGCGATGATCATGGGGATCGGATTGCGGAGCGGAAAAGTCAGCGTGAAATGGGTGACGATATTCGGCATCGTCGGTCTGGGTCTCGCTGTCTGGGGGGGACAATTCCTCGCCAGTTATCCGGCGATCGAAAGCTGGTTTCGCCAGGACGAAAAATGGCTGGCCTGGGCGGTGATGATCTACGGGCTGGCGGCGTCGATCCTGCCGGTCTGGCTGCTACTCACACCGCGCGATTATCTCAGCACGTTTCTGAAGCTGGGGACTGTCGCGGCGCTTGCTGTCGTCGTTATTCTTCTGCGGCCGGTGCTCCTGATGCCCTCCATTTCGCGGTTCATCGACGGCACCGGCCCCGTCTTCGCGGGCCCCGTTTTCCCCTTCGTTTGCATCACGATCGCCTGCGGAGCGGTCTCCGGGTTCCACTCGCTCATCGCCTCGGGCACAACGGGCAAGATGATCGCGCGGGAGTCGCGCATCCGCGACATCGGCTACGGCGCGATGGTGACTGAGATGATGGTCGCCCTCATGGCGATGATCGCCGCCTGTGTCCTGTTACCCGGGGAATATTTCGCCATCAACACCAAAGGCACTCCGGCCGAAGTAGTGACCAAGATCACGGCCGCGGGCTTCCCCGTCACCGAAGCCCAAATGCAGAAGCTCGCGACGGATCTCGGCGAGAAGACGATGTTCAATCGGGCGGGGGGAGCGCCGACGTTCGCGGTCGGAATGGCGCACATGTTCTCGCGGGTCACCTCGAACCCGACCGCGCTCGCGCTCTGGTATCACTTCGCCATCATGTTCGAGGCGCTATTCATCTTGACCACGCTCGATGCCGGGACGCGTGTCGGGCGATTTTTGCTCCAGGATCTGCTGGGGAATTTGTGGAAGCCGCTTGGCAACACCGGTTCGCTACCGGCGAATGTTTTCTCCAGCGTCCTCCTCGTCGCGGCGTGGGGCTGGTTCCTTTACCAGGGCGTGATCGATCCGCTCGGCGGCATCAACAGTCTCTGGCCGCTCTTCGGGCTCGCGAACCAACTGCTCTCGATCATCGCGCTCTGCCTCGGCACGACGGTGCTGATCAAGATGGACAAAGTGCGTTACCTGTTCGTTACGCTCGTGCCGCTTTGCTTCATGGCCGTGGTCACCTTCAGCGCCGCTTACCTGAAAATCTTTTCGGCCGATCCGAAGCTCGGCTTCCTGAGCGGCGCCGACGACTACATTCAAAGGGCGGCGACGTCGGCCGATGCCATCAAAGCCGCCGAGATGACACGCCAGGCCGCGAACTGGCGCTTCGACGCCGTGGTCGCTTTCTGTTTCGTCGCGCTCGTTTTCCTGATCGTCGCCGGCAGCGCCTGGGAATGGTGGAAGCTCCTGCGCGGCACGAAACGAATCGTCCTCCACGAAAGCGAATTTATCCCGCTCTCCCGCGCGGAATCAACCGGCGTGTGAGGGGACGAATTGACTACCTTTACGGCATCGTCTGGTTCGAGGCTTGGCTCCCTGCACACAGTGTCTTGAGTTCCGACACCGACATCTCGGCTGAAACGCGATCGCCGTAGACTCCGATAATCGCCCCAGGTACTAGGCGTCGAGATAACAGACGAGGCGAGAAGACGATCACCATGCCGTCCGGTGCTGTCGCGTTCGAAGCGATCCGATATGGCAGCGATGCCCCAACTGCGATGGGATCACCGGAAGACGCGTGCCTCCAGATCTCTTCGATAACAATGCGCGATCGCGCACCATCGGGGATGAAGCGTCCGTATGCGATCGCGGATGCATGGGGAACGGCAGAGCGAACATCGAGCTCCCTAAAGTCTTCAATCGTAATCCAGATCAGCGCGCCGATAAACGCAATGCCGACGCACATCAACAACCGTTTTAGCGTACGGGCTCGCATATGTAATTGGCGGGTGGGGGACGGCGGCGCACTGTGCGCCTTCCTACTTCCGGCGCAGGGGAACGATGATTTCCTGGTCGCGGCGGGCGAGGATGACGCGGCCGTCTTCGATCGATTTGACGGTCAGTTGATAGGTCTGATTCCCGAGCTGAAGGCCGAACTGCTGGCCTTCCTGCATCGCTTTGCCGTTGATGATGGCGAAGCGGGCGCCTTGATCCATCGTGATTGAGCTGACCACAAACGCCGTGGGAAGAATGTCGGGGCCGGAGTGCTCGGTCGGGTTGTTCTGGACGCGTGCCACGGGTTTCCAGCCGATGGGCCAGAACGGGTTCCGGCCGCTCGCGTCCATGGTGAACGACGACTTGTTCTTCAATTCAATGGCGGAAGGCGCGTCCTGGGCCCGGAGGCCCGGGAGCGAGAGCGCAGCGAAAGTTAGGAGAGCGAGAATTGTTTTCATCGTTTCACGAGGGCCGTGCTCGCGGTGAGCGTGACCTGTTGGAATTGCGGGGCTTCCGGCAGCGCCTTGATGCTGATGTGCGTAATCGAAAGAAGCGGCTCGGCGTTTTCCAGAGCAGCGACGGCCTTGCCGAGGGTCGAAAAATCGGCCTGAGGCAATTCGATGGCCCAGTTGTAACGCATCCAGTTGGCGAGATCAGTTTCCTTAAACGCGGCGCTCGTTTCGATTCTCGCCGTCGCTTTGTCGATTTCCTGGTTCGCGAAGAATGCTTTCATCCGGGGTGGGAACCACGCGATCGGCGCGCCTTCCGGGCTGAGCGCTTTCAGCGCGGCGAAACGTTTCGTGGAAGCGTCCGCCTGCTTTTCGAGGTTGGCCGTTTTCGTCATCTCGGTTTTCGCGCCGGCGACCTTACCCTGAAGTTCGGCGATCTGGGCCTCGGCGGTATCGCGGCTGTTGTTTAACGGGCCGAGGAAGAAACTAAAGTAAACGTAGAGGAGCACGAAGAAACCGATCGTGCTCAACGCCAGCTTTTGAATCTGATCCTTGTTCAGGTTTACCTGGATTCGCTTCATGACTTCGGTTCCCCCCGGGTCTTGACTCGCGGTCCCGGCGTTGCGGAAGGCTTGGCCGCCGTCGGGGCAAAGGTGGCGCTAATCGCGAAGCGGGACATGGCCATGTTGGATCCGCCGATGTTTACGATCGTGTCGAGATCTTCCAGGGTCTTGAATTCGACCTTTACTCCGGAGTAACTGCTCTGCCCAAGCTGTTCCAGGAGAAGTTGCCGGAGTTCCTCGGCGGCGGCGCGCGGTTCGCGGCCGGCGGCCAGACCTTCGATCACGATGCTGATTTTTCCATCATCGAGCACGCTGCCGTCGATGCTGCTCAGTTGCGCATTGAGTGCGACGCAGCGCGAAAGTTTTTCCAGGAACGGCCCCCAGAAGAAGCGGTTATCGATAATGCCGTCGAGAACCTTGGTTGTGCTGATGATGCCGTTCAGCTCGGTGGAGCGTTTTTGGGCGCCGGTAACTTTCGGTTCGACCTTGGCCCAATCGTGCTGCGCCTGGTCGAGGCGGTTGCGGATTTCGAGCACCTTGTAGGCGTTCCAAAGATAATAGACGAGCATGACCGCGCCGAGGGCGCCGAGCACCATCATGCCGATCTTGAGCGGATCGCGCTGGCGCTGGCGCTGTTGGAGGATTTCCTCGTGGAGGAGGTTGAGGTGGAGAGCCATGAGCGCGCGTTAGTTCCGCAGGTACTCGAAGGCCGCACCGCAGGCGACGTTCAGCGAGACAAATTCGTTCGGCAACGCCTGCCGCTTCGCCGGAGGCAGCGCCACTTCGCAGGTTTCGAGCGGATCCCAGATTTCGCAGGGCAATCCAAGCTCGTCACTCAGCGTTTGCAAAATGGTCTCCGTGCGGGCGAGGCCGCCTGAAACAAAAATCCGGTGAATGCTTTGCTCGTGCTGACCTTCGAAAAAGCCAATCGAATTGCGCACCTCGTTGGCGAGGCGGGTGAGCGAGCTGCGGCAAATTTCCGCCATGCCCGCGTCGCCTTCTTCCATCATCAGGCGAGCCGCCGCGGAGTCGAGCGCACCGTCAGCGGTCAGCGCCTGGGTCAGCGCCTTGCCGCCGTAATCGATGCTGCGCACCAGGACCAGCTCCTTCTTGCTGCCGATCAGGACGGTGCTTTGCAGGTGTCCCATGTCGAGCAGAAGGAAAGCGTCGTTGGCGAAAATCTCGGGGTAGGCGAACTCGAAGGCGTTGAACGAACAGACCGGCGCCAGCTGAAGAATGTCCGCCGACGTTCGCGATTTGGTGCAGGCTTCCGAGATTTGTTTCACGGTCGGGCGCAGCATTCCGCCGACGAGATATTTTGTTTTAACGACGCCGTTCTCGCCGTTCATCTCCTGCTCGGGGGCGTCCTTGCTCTTGCCGTTGCCATTAGTCTTGTGGCCATTCGCCTCTTCCGCGAGGACTGGCGCGCAATCGAGCACGAAATCTTTGCATTCCTGGTTCAGGACCGCGAGCCCATTGAGGCGAAGGGCATTGCGCAAGAGATCGATCGGCGTGTTCGGCTGTTCGATGATGCGAAGGAGCGAGCCCGGATCGGAAACGGCGATCGCGCAGCCCTTGGCGCTGCCGCCCAGGTCCTTCAATAAAAGCTTGAGCTGCTGGGCGAGATCTTCGGGAGTCTTCAATTCCTCCGGCACTTCCCGCGAGGCGTAGCTCGTCAGGACGAAGCGGTCGTCTCCTTTTCGCTGGAGGAGGACGCCCTTGAAGACGTGCTTGCCGAGATCGATGCCAAAGACAGAATTTCCGCGCCGCGCCATGATGCTGGTTCCATATAGCCGGAAGCGTGCCGACAAACGGGGCTTTTCGCTGCGGCCACTGCCCTGTCAGCCGTCTCGTCGTCGCAACGGTGGAACCCCTTCTGAAACGCCGCAGCGCTGCCGGTTACGCGGCGCCAGCCGCCCGATATCCGAAGAACTGGTGCTCCTTAATCATCCGGATGACCTCCGGCGGCACCGTGGTCTCCCACGACGCATCGCCCGATTGGAGCTTCGCCAGCGTCTCGGGCGGATGAATGCGCAGGTATTCCGGATTGTAATCGGTGATTTCCTGGATGAATTCGTTCTCCACGAGATAACGGTAGAGCGACTGCAGATTTGGCGCGACCTCAAGTTTTTTGGCCGCGATTAGCTCGCCGGTTTGCTCGTCGATCATCGGATAAACGTAGAGCTTCAGCCCGCTCTTAAACATTCGGCCCAGGGCTTCGAGAATCCCGCCTTCGAGCGCTAGGTAATATTTTTCGTCAAAGATTTCGAGCAGGCTGGGAACGCCCATCACCAGGCCAATTTTCCGGCTGGTGTAGCGCGACAGATAGGAAGCCAGGCGAAAATATTCGCCGAACTTTGAGATGATCACCGTCCGTCCCAGGGCGCCGAGGATGTCCACGCGCGCCAGAAAATCGGCGTGGTTCAATTGCCCTTCGGCGAGCAGATTCTCCAGCGTCATCTCCATCAGCACGACGAGGTCCGCGTCCGAGCAGCCCGATTGTTTCAGGAACACCGAGCGCGCCCCGTTTAACATGTCGTTCGTCGCGTAGGTGACCGGGCGGAAACTGCCGCGTTCCACCAGGATCGATTTCTTGTAGAGAATATCGGCCGCCTGAACCATCTCGCCGCCGTTGGCCGTAAAGATCACCGCATCGGTGAGGCCCTGGCTGACGAGCTGGAGACTCATCAACCGGTTGTCCACTCCCGCGTAAGCCGGCCCAGAAAACTTGATCAGGTCCACCTGGATTCGGTTCGGATCGAGGTTTTCGTGGAGCGACGCGATCAATTTTTCCGGCTGTTGATGGTAGAACGTGCCGAAGAGCAGGTTCACCCCGATGATTCCGAGCGCTTCCTGCTGGTCGATGTTCGATTCGTCGAGCATCCGCACGTGGATGATGATCTGGCTTGGCTCGCCGCGCGGCTCGGACTGGAAGCGCACGCCGAGCCAGCCGTGCGATTCGTTGTGCTGCTTGAAACTGCGGGCCGCCACCGTATCGGCGAACACAAAAAAAGTGCGGACACCGCCGAGCTTCTTGTCCAGCCTTTCGATGAGCAGCTCATACTCGTGATCGAGCATCGTCTGGAGGCGATTGCGGCTCACGTAACGATCGGCCGGCCCGTAGATCGCGTCGCTGAACGTCATGTCGTAGGCCGACATCGTTTTGGCCACGGTTCCCGCCGCGCCGCCCACGTGGAAAAAACGCCGCGCCACTTCCTGGCCGGCACCGATTTCGGCGAAGGTGCCGTACTTCTTCGCGTCGAGATTAATTTGGAACGCTTTTTTGTCCGTCCCGATATCCATCTCCGCCTTCATGCGCTCTCAAGATGCCGGACATTGCCGGGCTTCACAACCCGGGACGAATTACAGCCGGACGCGCTCGGCACTGCTCGCTGGGATCCAGCCGCGCTGATCGTTGGGCAACGCGGCGTATACCCAATCGCCGCGTTCGCTCAGGATTTTGATTTCGCTGCCGGCGGGTAACAGCAACACGCTTTTGGCGTTGTCCGCCGTAGCGAGACGCGCCTCGATTTCTTTTGCCGTCACAATGGCCAACGCGTTTCCGCGAGTCCCATCTTCCAGCGTGACAATGGCGAACACCGAGACGCCACTCACGAACAGGCTCAACGCGATGAGGGCAATGCGACCCGCGGAACGGCGTCGCGCCAGGATTAGGTGGGCAACCAGGAACAGCGCGAACCAAAACGCGACGGCTGCCGCGATCGTGAACTGCTTCACCGTCGCCACGCTCGCATAACGCTCGATCCGGTCCTTTCGCAGTTCCAGCGCGCGGGCTTCATCTCGCGCCAGCCGCAGGTTCGCGTCTGCTTCCGGATGCCGCGGATCGAGGGCGAGTG
>JBEEHI010000078.1:0-4708 GCA_041167305.1 Verrucomicrobiota bacterium | reverse complement strand
GAAACGAGGATGACACATGCCTGAAGTGATAGTTCGTAAAGGTGAACCGGTGGACCGGGCCTTGAAGCGCTTGAAAAACAAGCTGGATGCCGAGGGAATTCTGGAGGAAGTCCGCCGGCTCCGTGCCTTCGAGACGCCGAACCAGAAGACCCGCCGGAAAGCCAAGGCCAACGCCAAGCGCGGCCGGACGAAGTTCCGCTTCAATCCTTCCTAAGCGCGAGTTTCTCGCGATTTGATTTCCAGAGGCGGTCCCGCAAACGCGGGATCGCCTTTTTGTTGTACTCGGTCATCCCGAGGCTGGCGAAGCGCGCCGAGAGACCTCGCAAGCGGTCAATCGCTTCGCGTTACTTCACGCGGACACCGGCATTGGACGCAATTATTCGCACTCGCACACGATCCGGAAGCCGAGATCGTTGCAGGAATAATTCGGAAGGTTTGAGTTGCGGGTGGTCGCCCGCAAACTGTTGAAACGGGATTTCCAACTGCCGCCACGAAGAACGCGCTTCGCTCCGGCGGTCGGCCCACGCGGATTCACTTTCGCGACGCCGCGGTAAGGCTCGAAGTAATCCAGGCACCATTCCCAGACGTTCCCGCCCATGTCCTCAATTCCGAACGGGCTGGCGCCAAATGGAAACGCGCCCACCGGCGAACTTTCCGGATAACCGTCATCGATCTCGCGGTCGCTCCAGGCAAAGACAGTGTTTCGATCGGCGAAGTTCGCGAGGTCGCCGCGATACTCGTGATTTCCCCACGGGTACTTCCGCCCGTCCAGACCACGCGCCGCGTATTCCCACTCGGCTTCGGTCGGGAGCCGATATTTCTTCCGTTCCCGGGTCGACAACGATTGGCAGTACTTAATCGCTTCGAGACTGCTCACGTAGACGACCGGATGACGATCGCCCGCGCCGGGCGCGCGTTTGCGGCCGTGAGAGGGATCGAACTGTTCGTATTCGGCGTTGGTGACCAGGTGACGGGACATGTAAAATTTGCTGAGAGTCGTCTTGGTGAGCGGTCGCTCGGTCGGGCCGGCATCGGGCGCTTCACTGCCCATGACGAATTCGCCGGAAGGAATGAAGAGCATCTGGCTCCCGAACGAGTTCACAAAGTTCGCAAACCGCTGGCGATCGGCATCGGAGTTCAGCGCAACCGCGGGCTCGGCGACTGGAGCGGCGTGACCGTTTGTGGCCGCTTTGATCGGTTGAGGAACAACCGCCACGCGTGGCGGCTCCGGTGCTACCGGATCCAACATCTTGTCGGCTTCCTCGAGATAAAGATCGACCATCTCCTCCGCTTCCTCGGCCTCGATTCCGAGGTTCTCCGCCATGTTGACAAAGGCGTCGCGGGTGTCGTCGGCCATGCCGTCCGTGTCCAGGCCGCTCAGCCGCAGCATGCGCATGAAATCTTCTTTCGGATCGATGGATTTCTGGCGGCGGCGCAGTGGTCTCGGGGCTTGATCCTCGCGGGGCACAGGTACCGCCACCCGCTGCCCGCCGCTGTCCTTCAATTCCGCCTCGATGTAGCTGGCGATCTGTTCCTCGCTGAGCCCATGCTCGCCGCCGAAACGATGCAGGCTCTTCTCTTCGTCCACCGTTAGCACGCCATCGGCCAAGGCGAACGTGAGGTATTTGTGAAATTCGATGGTCGCCTCCTCGTTGGCCTGCGCCGCTAATTCCGAATCCACCTGCTGGCGACGCGCCGGATCGAGCAATTCCACGCGCGCTTCGGTTAAGTAGCGCGACGATTCATCGAGCCCGGGCCGCAGAATTTGGGCGAGCGGATTGCTCGGCTGGTTCTTGAGCGGAAGCTTTTTTTGCCACCACCGCATCAGTTCGCGGCAATGCTGCTCGATCAATTCGTTGCTCGGATTGGCGCGCGGATCGAGGCAGAGCCGCTCGTAAAAATTCGGCGACTTGTATTTGCTCCAGCCGTCCCATTTGTAAGGATCGTCCGGAAGCGGAACGGGAAAGCTTCCCTCTAATTGCATCATGTTACGCCACCGCGATGGCTCCCAGGCTCTTGGCCGCGCGGTCGACTTCATCCGGCGCGAGACCGGTGTTGCGTTCGATCCGAACCTTCGCCTGGTTGCCCGATGCGCTGACGGCAACTTCGAGCACCTGGTTGGCGTTGTATTCGTAGGTCAGCTCGACCGGGGAACCCTTCGGCAGGAACGCAGGCAACTCGACATCGCAAAGCCCCAACGGCGTGCACTCGGCCGGCAGCGTGCTTTCACCTTCGACGATCCGCACCACGGCGCGCTGCATGTTCGCGCTGGCGGTGCCAAAGGAATTGCGCGCCGTCGCCGGGATCGCCGTCATCTTGCGGATCATCGGGAAAACGTACTCCTCGAGGTGCGCTTCATCCCAGAGAACGACGCCAAGAGTGTGGGAAGTAATGTTGGTCACCTGGATGAGTCCACCGTCGCGCGAAGAAAATTGCTGCCGGGTATTTTCCGAAACGGTCTTTTCGCCGGTCGTCTCTTCTTCTTTCAGCAACGACAAGATTCCCTGGACCGCTGCGCCGACCGCGACCGCTTCATCTGGATTCACGTCATCCACCATCGGCACGGGCGATAGGCTTTCCACCATCTCGCGCACCATTGGCATTCGCGTCATGCCGCCCACGAGCAGCACCTTGTTGATGTCGCTCCATTCCATCTTCGCTTCTTGGAGCACCATCTCGCAAATCGTCTTGCACTTCTCGACGAGGTGCCGGGTCCTTTGCTCGAAGTCCTCCCGGCTCAGCTCCACCTTCACGCTCTTGCCATTATGGCTGTGAACAATGGCCGTCCGCGGCCGGCTCGAGAGCTGGATCTTCGCTGCGAGCGCGCGGCTCTGGAGGTCCTGGTAACTTTGCAAATCCAACAACGGATTCTCGCCATGCGCGCGATCGAACTCTTCCGCCACGTGGTTCACGATCACGTCGTCCCAATCCTTGCCGCCGAGCCGGTGGTCGCCGTTGGTCGCCAGCATCTGAATTCCCTGGCCCTCGATCCGCATGATCGTGACGTCGAAAGTGCCTCCACCCAAATCGAAAACAAAAACCGTCTGGTCTTCGTCGAGTTTGTCGAGGCCATAGGCCACCGCGGCGGCAGTCGGTTCGTTGATGATCTGGAGAACATTCAGGCCGGCCAGTTGCCCCGCCGTGATCGTCGCCGTCCGTTCGGCATCGTTGAAATAAGCCGGCACCGTGATGACCGCATCCGTCACCGGTTCCTTGAGATACTTCTCCGCATCCGCTTTTAGTTTCCGCAGAATCAGCGCCGAAAGTTCCTCCGCCGAGTAAATCTTGCCGTTGAACTCACGCTGGAATTGCTCCTTCGGCTTGCCCATCTCGCGTTTCACGAAATCCACGATCCGTTCCGCTTCCGCGACCGCGTTGTTCTTGGCCAGACTGCCGACGATGACGCTGCCCCCGTCGAACAAGATCACAGAGGGCGTGAGGCGCTCGCTCTCGCCATTCGGGATAATTTGCGGTTTGCCGTAGGGATCAATGTGGGCCACGGCGCAAAAGGTCGTGCCGAGGTCGATTCCGATTACTTTTCGTCGAGTCATGGGTTGGGTCATTCCGCGGTAAGGAGAAGTGTGGTTTCCAGCACTTCGTGTAAGTGCAATTTCCATGCCCTCGTCCCGGGGCAATTCCTCGGTATTTTTACGGGCGGTACGGAGCCCGTGTTTCGGGCTTAACTGAACCGCTTCGCGACTACTTCCTCCGGCCGCAACACCTGGTCGCGCCAAAGAAATCCGCGTCTCACTCGCATGATGATTTGGCCGTCCTCTTCCGCAAAGTCGGCGGGCTCGAAGCTGATCACCCGGTGCAATGCGCGATCGACGGTCTCCCTGGGCTCGATTTCGCTAACCTCCATGCGGTGCAGGATTTCCGTTAGCGAATGGATCGCGTTTTCCAGGTTGTCCCGCCAGTGGCCGAGCGCTCCCCGCTTGCCTTCGTTCGCCTCGACTGCGGTTTGGAGTTGCGAAAGCAATCCGCTCAAGTCGTCGAAGAGTATCACGAGATCACGAATGAACGGTTTCTGGAGCGACTCGTGTAAAAAATTATCGCGATACTTGATCAGCTCGTCATGGAGCGAATCGAAAAGCCGCTGGTTCACCGTGTCGGTATTCCGCAATGCTACCAGGTGCCCGTCCATCGTGCGGAGCTGCTCGGCGAAATCGCTTTTCTCGGCGCTCTCCAGTTTCTCCAGCCGGCCGAGGACCGCTTTCTCGAAGCCGTTCATCCGGCCATTCAGCGTCCGGAATTCCTGGAGGATTTTGGCGAACTGTTCGCCGTTCATGCTTCCGTTCCGACTACTTTCGGGCAGCGCCTTCTCCGCTTCCGCGCTCAGTTGCTGCATTGTCGATGCAAACTCATCCGTGATCTTGATCTCCATTGGGCTTTTCATTGTGCGGAAAAAAATTTACATATCGCTTCCACGAGTCCGGGAATGTCGTGGCGCCGCGCTTCGATCGCCACCTCTAGCCCTCCGTCACGCGCCGTCTTCGAGGTGATCGGCCCGATGCTGGCGACCTGCATTTTCGCCGGCCAGGGCAACCCGAGCGCGAGAAAATTTTCGACCGTGGATGAGCTGGTAAATGTGATCAAATCTGCGCCTTCCTCTAATAGACGGCGTCGCGCGCCAATATCGTCGCGCGTCTCGGGGACCGTGCGGTAAGCGAATCCTTCGTCCACAATAGCTCCCAAAGCCGTCAGTTCC
>JBEEHI010000077.1:0-4820 GCA_041167305.1 Verrucomicrobiota bacterium | reverse complement strand
AAACAGCCGTTCCCGGCGCTGACTTCTGCGAAGACTGACGACGTCCACAACATCGGCCTGATGCTGTTCACGAATTACAACCTGCCGTTCCAGATCATCGGCGTGCTGGTGCTGGTCGCCACGGTTGGCGTGGTCGTGCTGAGCAAACGGGAGCTGAAATAAGCATGTTAACGCTCGGCCATTATCTCATCGTCAGCGGAATGCTTTTCACGATCGGGTTCGCCGGCGTCCTTCTGCGTCGGAACATCATCATCATTTTCATGTCGCTCGAGCTGATGTTGAACGCCGCGAACCTCTCTCTCGTCGCGTTCTCGCGCTTTCGCGTCGGCGCGGATGGAATGGCGAATTACAACGCTCAGGTTTTCGTTTTCTTCATCATCACGGTCGCGGCCGCGGAGGTGGCGGTCGGCCTCGCGATCATCGTCGCGCTTTATCGGGCGCGGCAAACGACGCACGTCGAAGACATCAGCACGCTGAAATTTTGATCCGTCATGAATAGCGCGCTGCTGCCCTGGTTTATCCTCCTGCTACCGTTCCTGGCAGCGGTCGTGATCGTCCTCTTCACGAAACGGTGGCCGGGCCTGAGCGCGTTCATTTCCGTCCTCGCCGTGCTCGCCAGTTTCACGGGCAGTTGCATTGTTTTCGCCACACCCGACATCCAGGCGCTCGAACTGACCTGGCTCGATCTCCGTCCTGTCCTTTACGTGCCGCTCGGATTCGTCCTCGACGATTTGACGAAAACAATGCTGCTGCTCGTGACTGGCGTCGGCGCTCTCATCCACATCTACTCGTTAGGCTACATGCGGGATGACTCGGGCAAGGCGCGCTACTTCGCGTCGCTCTCCTTCTTCATGTTCTCGATGCTCGGCATCGTCGTCTCGAACAATTTCGTGATGATGTTCATTTTTTGGGAACTGGTGGGCGTCAGTTCCTATTTGCTGATCGGGCACTGGTTCGAGCGCGATTCCGCGGCGGAGGCGGCGAAGAAAGCATTCCTGACCAATCGCATCGGCGATTTTGGATTCATGCTCGGGATCATGATGGCGTGGGTCGCCACGGGCTCGGTTGTTTTCTCGGAGATGCATCAACAGCTCGCGCGAATCACGAGCTATCCGGATTACCTCACCGTCGCCGCGCTCCTCATCTTCTGCGGCGCGGCCGGCAAATCGGCGCAGTTCCCTCTCCACGTCTGGTTGCCCGACGCGATGGAAGGCCCGACGCCGATCTCGGCCCTGATCCACGCCGCGACGATGGTGGCCGCCGGCGTTTACATGCTTGTGCGCGTCGGTTTCCTCTTCGAGGCATCGCCACCAGCGCTCTGGGTGATCTCGTGGATTGGAACGATCACCGCCGTGATGGCCGCGCTGATTGCCACGCAACAAAACGACATCAAACGCATCCTCGCCTACTCCACTCTCTCGCAGCTCGGCTACATGGTCATGGCGGTCGGACTCGCCTCAGGGCAGGCGGCGATGTTCCACCTCTTCACTCACGCATTTTTCAAGGCGCTCCTCTTCCTCGGCGCCGGCTCGATCATCGTTATGCTCCATCACGAGCAAAACATCTGGAAGATGGGCGGACTCGCCGGACGGCTCGGGATCACGTTCCTCACGTTCCTGGTCGGCACGTTCGCGTTGATCGGGCTTCCGCCGTTCAGCGGTTTCTTTAGCAAGGACGCGATCCTCGCACTGGCCTACGAAAAGAACCGCGCAATTTTCTGGCTGGCGCTTTTCACCGCGTTCCTGACCGCGTTCTACATGCTGCGGCTCGTCGTGGTGGTCTTCTTCGGCAAACCGCGCAGCGACCGCGCCCGCGCCGGACGCGAAGCGCCGTGGGTCATGATCGGACCGCTGATCCTGCTCGCGATCCCGGCGTTTGCCGGGGGATTCGGATTCGTGGCGCGACGGTTCGTGCAATTGCCAGGCGAACAGGAAACCGGCTGGTTGGTCCCGGGGATGGCCTTCGGGGCGACCGTAGCTGGCGCGCTCGTCGCGATCGTCCTCTACCGAAATCGCCAGGCCGAGCCGATCGATTTCGCGCCGTTTCGTGACCGGTTTTACTTCGACGAACTTTACTCGGTCCTGATTCGCGCCACGCAGGAATTGCTGGCGAAGCTGAGCGCGTTCATGGACCGCTGGATTCTCGACGGCGCTGCGATCCGCGGCGTGAGCACCACGACTTGGGGCATCGGTTCACTGCTGCGGTTGTTCCAAGTCGGAAACTTGCAGGCCTATGCGTTCCTGTTCGGCTTGGGCATCGTCGGCCTGATCTACTTCACGATTTTCCGATGATCCTCCTTTTTATTGTCCTGTTTCCGATTGCGGCCGCGCTGGCGATTCTGCTCGGCGCATCGGCGCGACGGACGGCGTTGTGGTCCTCTGGAGTAACGCTCGGCGCCGTTCTCCTCGCCTATTTTGGCGGCTTCGAAACAGGCCAGAGCGGCTACCAAATGGTGACGTCCTTTTCGGTCAGCAGCGACTGGAAGATTAACTTCACTCTCGGCATCGACGGACTCAGCCTGATGATGCTGCTCCTCACCGCGCTCGTAACTTTCGCGGCGGTCTGGTTCACCGGCGAAATCGCCCAGCATCGCAACGCCTTTTACGCCTGCCTCCTTTTCATCGCGGCCGGCGCGTTCGGCGCGTTCGCATCGCTCGACCTGTTTTTCTTCTACGCCTTCCACGAGCTGGCGCTGATCCCGACGTTCCTGCTCATCGGCATCTGGGGAACGGGGAACCGGCAACTCGCCGCGTGGAAAATCACGATCTATCTCGCGACCGGAAGTTTCATTCTGCTCCTCGGATTGATCATGCTTTACCGCGCGGTGCCCGAGGCGGCACGCAGCTTTGATTTTCGTGTGCTGCAAAAATCAGCGATCCTGATTCCAGCGAGTGCCCAGGGAAATATTTTCCTCATGCTACTCCTCGGTTTCGGAATTCTGGTTTCGCTTTTCCCCTTTCACACCTGGGCGCCGGAAGCGTACGCGTCGGCTCCGGCGCCAGCGGCGATGCTTCATGCGGGCGTTCTGAAAAAGTTTGGATTGTACGGCCTGCTCCGGCTTGCGTTGCCGCTCCTGCCCGCGGGCGCGCAGCAATACAACACGCTCCTGATCTACCTACTCCTCGGAAACATCATCTATGTCGGGCTGGTCACGATCGCGCAGAAACGGCTCGATTGGATGCTCGGTTATTCGAGCGTGATGCACATGGGCTACATTTTTCTCGGCATCGCCAGCGGGACCGTGCTCGGCACCAGCGGCGCCGCCATTCTGATTTTCGCGCACGGGATTTCCATTGCCTTGCTTTTTGCCATCACCGGGGAAATTCGCCAGCGCACAGGCACCCTCGTGCTCGAAGACCTCGGCGGGCTCGGAAAATTAATGCCGCGTGCGGGGCTCGTTTTCGGCCTGGCGGCGTTTGCCTCTATCGGTTTGCCGGGGTTCGCCAATTTTGCCGGCGAAGTCATGGTGCTCTTCGGAACGTTCCGCAACGGCGCGAACCCGGAACGCTTCACTATTTATCAGATCGCAACGGTGCTCGGCCTTTGGGGCGTCGTGATCTCGGCGGTCTACATGCTGCGCGCGTACCGCGCCGTTTTCATGGGAGCGACGGGTGAATCACTCGGCAGCGTGACCGATCTCAGCCGCAGCCTGCGGATTCCTATCGCGTTGCTGGTCGCGATAACCATCTGGTTCGGGTTCTTCCCACAAACGTTTGTCCGGATGGTGACGCCCACCTTCAAGAGCTACTTCGCCGCCGCCAAGCAATGAACATCATCGCACCCAGTCTGGAAATCGCGGTGCTCGTCCTCGGAGTGCTCGTGCTCCTGTTTGAAATGTTCGCGGACCAGATCGATAAGCGCACGTTCGCCTTCACCGCGATGCTCGGGCTGGCCACGGTCTTCGCCGCGAGTTTCTTCCTCACCCCCCCCGTTAACGAAATCGCTGATGCCGGCTTCTGGAGTTTTTACACGGCCGATCCGCTCGCGATCTTTTTCAAACGCTTCGCGCTCGTCACCACGATCCTGGTCCTCGCCATGATGGTCGATTACGCGCCAGTTGTGCGCGATTCGATCCACGCCGCTTCGCCGCAGGCCGGTCTCGGCGAGTTCTTCGCGTTGCCGATCTTCACCTGCGTCGGGCTGATGTGGATGGCGTCCGCGATCGATTTCGTGATGATTTTCGTTTCGCTCGAACTGGTGACGATGTCGTTCTACGTCCTGGTCGCGTTCATGCGGCGCAATTCCGCGAGCCTCGAAGCAGGTGTGAAATATTTGATCTTGAGCGCGCTTTCGACAGGCTTCCTGGTTTACGGCATCACCTGGATCTTCGGCGTGACCGGCGAGACGAACCTGGCGCGCGTCTCGGCCGCGCTCGCAAACCCGGCGGTGGAAAGCGGGCCTGCGCTTTTCGGGATGCTTCTCGTGCTCGTCGCGCTCGGCTTCAAGATCGCCGCTGTGCCGTTTCAAATCTGGGTGCCGGATGTTTACCAGGGCGCGCCCACTCCGGTAACGGCCTACCTTTCCGTGGGATCGAAAGCCGCCGGCTTCGTGGTGCTCTTGCGAGTGCTGCAGCCCTTCCTCGTCATGCCGCGGATGGAGCGCCTCCTCGTCCTGATCGCACTCGCCACTCTGATTTACGGCAATCTCGCGGCGCTTCCGCAGACCAACCTCAAGCGCCTCCTCGCCTATTCGAGTATCGCTCACGCCGGGTATCTCCTGATCGGTGTCGTCTGCCTGGCCGGTGAAGCGGTCGTCTTTTATCTCGTCGCGTACCTGCTGATGACGTTGCTCAGCTTCGCCGTTCTCGTCGTGGTTTCGCA
>JBEEHI010000076.1:0-3068 GCA_041167305.1 Verrucomicrobiota bacterium | reverse complement strand
CACCGCGATGGGACGATCAATCTTTGGTCGCCTTCCGGCAAGCTGCTCCAGGGGATGTCGCACAAGAAAGCGATCACCAGCCTGGCGTTCAGTCGCACCGGACAATATCTCGCGACCGGTTCGGAGGACTACACCGCATCAGTTTGGAACGTTGCGACCGGCCGGCCAGTAGGTGATCCGATCCGGCACGAAGCTCCTGTCACTGCCGTCGCCTTCAGTCCCGGCGATGATCGCGTGGCAACGGCGGCCGATGACGGGACCGTGAGAATATGGGACGCGCTGACGGGCCAGCCGATCACTGAAACGTTACGTCATGACAAAGGCGTGACCTGCCTCGCATTCAGTCATGACGGCAAGACGCTTTTGTCCGCGTCGCGCGATCGCACGGTGAGAATCTGGGACGTGCCGGCGAAACTGACTGCGGCGGACCGCAAGGCGCTGGTGAAATTAGCGCGCGAGATTTCGCCGGTCGGACTGCAAGGTTCCGGTCGCACCGCCCTTCGCATCATCGAGCCGCTGGCGGCATTGCAGTCAGCCGATCGGGAGGGACAAGGGGCCGCTGCGATGTTGCGAAAATGGTTTTTTGCCGATGTGCTGGAGCGCCCGCTCACCCCATTCGCGAACATCAACCTGCACACTTTTATTCGCCATCGCAGCGAGGACAACTCTCCCGCCGCAGCCGAAGAAGTACTGTTCTGGCAGAATGGTGAGCGCCCCGTTGATCAGCGGTAGGCTAACTTCTCGTCGGAAACATAGGGCTCCGCGGCCTCGCTGAGCCATTCCGGTTCCTGAACACCAGGGCCGAAAAGGACCTGCGAAAGGTCCAGCTTCGAAACCAGATAGCCGAAAGCTTTCCGTTTTCCGCCCAGCGCATCAATGGTAGCCCGGGCGAACATCGCCGCCTGTGGATCCGCATCCCCGCTGACTTCGCGCAGAGTTGGAATGCTTTGGTCGCCGAGAAGGAGGAACAAGCGCACGGCGCGCGAGGCGTTGTACCTGATCTGGTCCTTCCTTAAATGAATCGTGGCTCGCCGCAGAACCTCCGGCGTGAACAGCGGACCGTAGTTAGTGAGGATGTCCTTGTGTTTCGCCAGCCAGGCGGCCGCCCATAGCACGAATGGACTTTCCGTTCTGCCGATTTCCTCTTTCAGGTACGGATCGAATAACTCGAAATGCTCATCCATGTAACGCCAGGCTTCCCAATGCGCTCCACTCCAGGCCAACCGATCCAACGGGTCTTTGAAGATCATGTCCGACTTGACGTAGCGATTGTCTTCACTCATCCGCGCGAAGACAAAACGGATGAAACGCTCGTCCAGCTGAAAGGATTCGGTGTTGAAGAGGACGTGAAGAATCGCGTCACGCCCCTGGCGATCGGTCCGGTAAAGTTCAGCAAGCAGGTCGTCCTTTAATTCTTCGCGGTACTTGAGCAGCCACTCCGTGGCGTGAGCGCAATTGTGCGGAACGTTGTCAGTGTGAATGTCGGCAAAAGCCTGGCGGACTTCCTCTGGTGGCGGAGCGGCGGAAAGATGATCCGCCTGGATCAGCGCGATGATTGCACACGACCAGAAAAGAAACCGACGCCGGGCAACCATTCCCATGGCCGGCTATCCCATCCGAAGCGGCGCGCTCCGTCAAGGAAGCGATATTGTTTCTGCTGGATATTCATTGTTCCGGAGGTGGTAGTTTGATTCAATGCGCCTGTGGGCCGCGGACAATTGCACTGCCGAAAGCTGGCGCAAATATCTTTGCTGCTGGTTCCCGCGGCGACGATGTCGCTGACCTCGATCCGGGCCCAGACCCCGCGTGAGGCGGACCAGGATCTCAACGCGAGCTATAAGGCGGCGATGCAGGAGTTGGCGCCGGCCGCGCGCGAAAAGTTAAAAATCGCGCAGAGAGCATGGCTGGCCTTTGTAGAGAAAAACAGCGCGGCCATTCGACTGGCAGCACGAGGACCCGGATTTTCTTCGAAACGCTGCGAGGAGATCGAGGTCAAGGAAGTCGAGAATCGAGCGATGGACTTCAGTTACTCGAAGGAATCGAACCCGCCCGAGGAAATCAAAGGACATTTTCAACGGGTCGACGCGGACTTGAACGCCGTCTACGGACGTTGTCTCGCGACGTTGTCGTCCGATGCCCAGGCGGCCTTGCGGGAGGCCCAAAGAGCCTGGGTCGCGTACCGGGACGCCAACCGCTCCTTTGGAACTGAGTTCCTGGCCGGGCTCACGGTTCGGCGCGCCGACCAGTTAAGTGACTTCTACATTGAGTCGACCACGGCGCCACCCAATGTGAGCCGTCCGAAGGCGGAAGCTAGTCCGCCCAATCCCTTCGAACGCGCGAAATAATCGCCCCTACTTCATCAGCAGCACGGAACGGCTGCGTTTGATTTCGCGCGTGATCTTGCGGTGCATGTGCGCGGGCATGCCGGTGACGCGGCGCGGCAGAATCTTGCCGCTCTCGGTCACGAATTTCTTCAACAGGTCGGGGTTCTTGTAATCGATCGCCTCGGTGGCGATATCGATGCGCCGGCGCGGCATCGTGCGATTGGCGCGGCGGAAAGCGGAACGGCGTTTGGCGGTTTTCGGTTGCATGGCTGTTTATCTCGTCTCGCGATGGAGCGTATGCCGCTTCAAAAACGGATTGTATTTCTTTTTCTCGAGCCGGTTCGGCGTGCGAATGCTCTTCTTGTTGCGCGTAGTCATGTAACGGGAGGCCGGCTGGCCGAGCGCCTTCGCTTCCGTGCATTCGAGCGTGATGATTTCCTGCGCCATAAATTAATCCTTGTCGTCCGCTGCCGGCTTGGCTTCCTCTTCTTCGCCCTCGGCGCCTTCTTCGTCGGTCAGGCCGAAAAGCGACGTGACCGATTGCCGGACGCGCGAAGCCTTGTTCTGTTTCTCCAGCTGCGACTGGCACTCGACGGTAAAGCGCGCGAACGGGATCGCTTCCAGCCGCGCGTGCGAAATCGGTTTGCCCGACATTTCGCAAACGCCGTAGGTGCCGAGCTCGATCCGCTTCAGCGCCTGATCGATCTCGTAAAGAGCGTCCTGTTCCTGCGAAAGCAGGCTGAG
>JBEEHI010000075.1:0-3442 GCA_041167305.1 Verrucomicrobiota bacterium | reverse complement strand
GTCATGCGCCAGGGCCCGCTCGATATGCGGATGGATCCGCGGCGCGAACTGACGGCGGCGACGGTGGTCGATTCCTACTCGGAAGAAGATCTCACCCGAATTTTCCGCGAACTGGGGGAAGAACCGGCCGCACGCCGCATCGCGAGTCAGCTCGTGAAGCTGCGGAAGGTGACGCCGTTCGAGGACACGATGCAGCTGGCGAAGGCGATCGAGAAGATTGTCTGGCGGCATGGACGCCGTCATCCGGCAACGCAGGTGTTCCAGGCGTTGCGCATGGAAGTGAACGACGAACTGAACGCGCTCGACGAAGGCCTGCGCGCGCTGACGAAACGGCTCGAATCGGGTGCGCGGTTCGCCGTGATCACTTTCCATTCTCTCGAAGACCGGATCGTAAAAAATTTCTTCCGCGACCGGAGCCGCGAATGGCTTGATCGACCAGAATGGCCGGAGCCGCGCCGGAATCCGGATTTTGTTTTTCGTCTCATCACCGACAAGCCGGTTGAGCCCGGCGAAAACGAGCAGCGCATTAACCCGCGCTCGCGCAGCGCCAAGTTGCGCGTCGTTGAAAAAATCTGATGCACGCCCCGCGCCGCAAAACCTTCAACTCCGTAAACGCTGCTTCGCTGGCGCGCTGGATCGTGATGACCGGTTTCCTCGCCTTGACCGGCCTGGTTTACGTTTACCTTACGCTCCAGCTCTACCATCTCGGAGATCGGAAGAAGGCACTGGAGAATGAGCTTACGAGTCTCCGTTCGCAGAACGACGTCGCAAGCGTTCAGATCGCGGCGCTGACTTCGCGCGCCGCGCTGCAGCGCCGGCTCAAGGAGGGTTATTTGAAAATGATCCCGATCGCCGAGCAGAACATCGTGCGATTGAGCGCGCCCCGGCCGGTGCGCCCGGAGGACGCGGTTCAACCGGTGGCTAACAAGCGTGGCGGAAGATGAAGTGGAACAGCCGGATCCGTTGCGCGCTGGTCTGCCTCTTCTTTACCGCTCTATTCAGCCTCTTTTCCTTCCGGCTGGTCTACTTGCAGATGATCAAGCACGACGAGTATGCCGGGCTCGCCGCGGAGAAACATGTCTACAAGCAGCCGATCTTCGCCGAGCGCGGCACGATCCTCGACGCGAATAACGAAGTCCTCGCGCATAACACGCCCGTCGAAACCGTTGTCGCGGATGCGACGCACATAAATAACCGCGACGCGATCATTCCACTGCTCCGGGACGCGCTTGATATTCCGGCGAGCGAACTGTCCGAAAAGCTGGACGGCGAACGCCGCTATATTGTTTTGAAACGCGAGGTGCCGATCGCCGCAGCGATGGCGCTGCGCGAAAAATTGCGCGTTCAGAATTTGCGCGGGATTTATTTCGAGCGCGATACGACCCGAATTTATCCGAATGCCTCGATGCTCTGCCACGTCATCGGGTTCACCGACTTTGAGCATCGCGGCATCCAGGGCGTGGAATCGTCAATGGAAGAATATCTGCACGGCCAGGACGGCTACCGTTTCATCGAGCACAACCGGGCCGGGCAGGAGATCGTGCTCTATCGCGGCCAGGAACGCGTGCCGCGCGACGGCTACCAGGTCCACCTCACCGTCGATCTGAATCTGCAAAATATCGTTGAGAATGAGATCGACGCGGCGGTGCGCGAATACAATCCGCAGAAAGCCACCATCATCCTGATGCGTCCGCAGACCGGCGAGATTCTCGCGATGGCAAACCGCCCGAACTTCGACCTGAATCTGCGGTCCGAGGCGAAGCCGGAGCAGATGAAGAACCGCGCCATCATCGACATGATGGAGCCGGGCTCGACCTTCAAGATCGTCACGGCCGCGGCGGCGCTGAACGAGAAAAAAGTTCGCCCCGACACGACGATCTTTTGCGAGAACGGCATCTGGAATTTCGGCGGCCGGCCGTTGCACGACCACAAGGCCTACGGGGAACTGAGCGTTCAGGACATTCTCGTGAAATCGAGCAACATCGGCGCGGCCAAGCTGGCCCTCTCGATCGGCGAACAGAAATTCTACGAATACATTCGCCGCTTTGGTTTTGGCGATCGAACCGGAATCGAATTGCCGGGCGAAATTCCGGGCGTGATTCGTCCGCCGCAAACTTGGAGCAAGATCTCCATCACCCGCATTCCCATGGGCCATGAAGTGGGCGTGACGCCGTTGCAGATGATGGTGGCGATGGCGACGATCGCGAACGGCGGCAAACTGGTCACACCGCGCATCGTGAAATCCGTCACTACCGGAGACGGCAAGACCATCACGACTTTTTCGCCCACGGTGTTGCGCCAGGTGATTTCGCCGGAGACCGCGGCGCAAGTTGGGAACGCGTTACGCGGAGTGGTGAGCGATCGCGGGACGGCCGCCGCCGCTGCTGTGCCGGGTTTCACAATCTCCGGCAAGACCGGGACTGCGCAGAAAGTGGATCCGAAAGGTGGGTATGAGCAGGGGAAATATGTCGTCTCGTTCTCCGGCTATTTGCCAGCCGATCATCCAGAATTCGTGGGGATCGTGGTCCTGGACGACGCCAAGACCAGCAAGCCGGAATTGAATTATGGCGGCCTCGTCGCCGGCCCGATCTTTTCGCGCATCGCCGAAAAGGCGGCGCGCTATCTCGATCTTCAGCCGCATGAAGAGCTGACGAAACCGTCCGCAGCCGGACGAGTGGCCTTAACCAATGCATCCCACCGTTGAGCGCGCTGCGCCCGTTTGACCCTTTCGCATGCAGCTCAAAACACTCGTCGCAGCCATTTCCCCCCGCCAAATCATCGGGCCGCTTGATCGCGTCGTGGAAAGCATCGCGTATGACTCGCGCCGTGTGCAGGGGAACGGTCTTTTCGTCGCATTGCGCGGCGAAAAATCTGACGGCCATCAATTCGTCGAGCAAGCCGTCGAAAAAGGCGCCACGGTCATCGTGACGGAACACGAGGTCCAAGCCCCTCGCGCGACTTGTGTAGTGGTCGATGACACGCGGTTGGCGCTCGCCGATCTTGCCGCGACGTTCTACGAACGCCCGGCCCGCCGGCTCAAGCTGGCGGCCGTTACCGGGACGAATGGAAAAACGACGACGACGTTTTTGCTGAAACACATTTGCGAGAATGCCGGAGTACGTTGCGGCTTGCTCGGGACCGTGCGCTACGAAATAGGGGACCGCGTCCTGCCGGCGGTGCGCACCACGCCGGAATCGCTCGACGTCCATGAGCTGCTCGCGCAAATGGTGAATGCCGGATGCAAGGCAGCCGCGCTGGAAGTTTCGTCGCATGCCCTCGCCCAGAATCGCGTGCGCGGGATCGAGTGGGACGTTGCCGTCTTCACGAACCTGACCCAGGACCATCTCGATTTTCATGGCACGATGGAGAATTACTTCGAAGCCAAGGCGACGCTCTTCACCGGCCTGGCGGAGCAAAAGTCGAAGACGGGAGCGACGGCGGT
>JBEEHI010000074.1:0-12785 GCA_041167305.1 Verrucomicrobiota bacterium | reverse complement strand
TACGCGCTCCAGGTTCCGGGCGAGGGATTCGCCGTCACCATGTCCTGGTTGTAGCGCTCCTTGTGAACGAGCGCCGGATCGATCGCCATGATGAAAGCGTTTTCATTTTCCGCCGCGTGTCCGCCATCTTCGCCGAAAACTTCCAGCGTCACGTCGGAACAATACGACCACCAATTCACGACAAGAATCCGCGTTCCGGTTTCGCGTCCGACGTCCTGGGCGAGCGCGGTCAAGATCGCGGTCTGACCTCGGCCGTGGCCGTTGATCAGGATCATGTTTTTGAATTTGTTCTTCGCGAGCCCGACCAACACTGATCGGACATAGGCGCGATAAACATCCTCGGGCACGGTGAAGGCGCCGGGATAAGCGTCCATCACGCCAGTGAAGCCGTAGGGGATTACGGGCGCGATCATCGCGTTCACCCGCGGCGCGATTTCCTTTGCGATCGCCACCGGTGCGAGGATGTCGGCGCCGTTCGCGGTCACGCCGTGGGGCTCGATCGTTCCGAGCGGGAGCAGGACCGTGTTGATTTTCCCGGGCACCCATTCGCGGAACTCCATCCAATTGATGCGTTCCATCTCGCGGGTACTCGGCGCCGGATCGGCGGCGAAAGTGGTCGTCGCGGCGCAAAGAAAGAGCGGCAGGCAGAACCGAACGAACAGTCGCTCCGCGAAGCGCACGGCTACTTTTTGCTCTTGGACTCCACCTTGCGGTAGAGCGTCGCCATGCTGATGCCGAGCATGCTGGCGGCTTTTTCGCGCGACCCGCCGCAATGGTTCAGCGTCGCCTCGATGTAACCGCGCTCCTGTTGCTGGATAAACTCGTCGAGCGACTGGCCGACCGGCATTGCCGCCACGGCTTGCTCGTTTTTTTCTCCTTGCGCCGCAGCGACGATTTGCGGCGGCAGATCGCTCGACAAGATCAGGTCTTCCTCACAGAGAGCACAGGCGCGCTCGATTGCGTTCTCCAGCTCGCGGACGTTGCCGGGATAATCGTAGAGGCAAAGAATTTCGACCGCTTTGGGATCGATCTTCTTCGGCTCGCCGCCGGTAACGCTGGCTTGTTTTTGCAGAAAATGATTCACGAGCAGCGGGACGTCTTCGAGGCGTTCGCGCAGCGGTGGGATCTCGACGGGAATAACCGCCAGCCGATAATAGAGGTCTTCGCGGAACGAGCCGTCCTTCATCTTGCCCTGGAGCACCTCGTTCGTCGCGCCGACGACGCGGACGTTTACCGGCACGCTCTTGTTGTCGCCGACTCGTCGGACCTCGCGTTCCTGGAGAACGCGGAGCAGTTTCGTCTGCAACTGCGGCGCCATCGAGTTCACTTCATCGAGAAAAATCGTCCCGAGGTTCGCCTCTTCGAAGAGCCCCCGCTTGTCCGCGACCGCGCCCGTGAATGCCCCCTTCTTGTGTCCGAACAATTCCGACTCGAGCAGGTTTTCCGGCAACGCACTGCAGTTGATCGCTACGAACGGATGATGCTGCCGGTTGCTATTGAAGTGGAGCCCACGCGCGACCAGTTCCTTTCCGGTGCCGCTCTCGCCCTGGATCAAGACGGTGCTGTCGGTATCGGCGACCTTGTTAATCAGGTTGTAGACCAGTTGCATTTTGCTGCTGGTGCCGATGATGTTCTCGAACCGGTAGCGATTCTTGAGTTCCTTGCGGAGATAGGTGTTCTCGCGCAGTGCTGCCTGGTAATCGAGCGCCCGCTGCACCGTCATCTGGAGCTCGTCGATCTTGAATGGCTTGGTCACGTAATCGTACGCGCCCATCTTCATCGCCTCGACCGCCGTCTCGACAGAAGCGAACGCGGTGATCAGAATCACCGCCGTTTGCCGATGATGCTCGCGCACGTGCCGCAGCACATCGAAACCGGTCATCGTCTCCATCTTGATGTCGGCGATCACGACCTGCGGCCCGATCGAGTCGAGTTGCTCAATGGCTTTCGGCGCGGAGTTGAACGGGAAAACCTGGTGCCCTTTTTCCCGGCAAAGCGTCACAATGACCTCCACCATCGCCGGCTCGTCATCGATAACTATGATCTTTGCCATACTCGCAAGGCGGAGAATATTTCAGAAGTGAGAAAAGGAAAGCAAAATTGCGAAATTCTCAAGGGTAGGACGAAATGGCCTACAGAGGGACCGTGATCTTGCCGTCGACCATCATCCACGAGACCGCCTCATCGTAACCGACGATGCTTTCGAAGACGTCGGCCGACCGCCGCAGCGGCAGTGCGATCAGATCTGCCTGGGCCCCTGCTCGAATGCACCCCAGGGCATTTCGCTGTCCGATTGCTGCGGCGCCATTGATCGTCGCCATCTCCAGCCCCTCGCGCGGTGAGAGCCACGGTTCATTGTGAAGCAACTCGCGCAGCTCGGCGAAGAGGCTCAGGTCAGAATTGCTCGCGAGGCTGTCGGTCCCGAGGCAGATGTTGAAGCCGAGCGCGCGCAACCGTTCGAGCGCGAATGGAGCATGGCGAAGGAATGTGTGGCTGCGAGGGCAGTGGACGATGTGAAACTTCGGTGCGGCGCTGAGCAAATCGAAATCGCCAGCATCGAGCTCATTCAGATGCGCGACGATCCAGCGCTGGTCGATCGTTCGGGTTCGCAGGAACAGCGAGAGCGGTGTCTCCCGGCCGCAATCGTTCATCGGACGGCCGATCTCCTTGAGAAAATCGAAGGCCGCGCCACTCGCATCGCGAAACATTTCCATTTCTTCGTGCGATTCGGCCAGGTGTGTAGTCAGCGGGACGTTCTCGCGGCGGGCAATCTCTTTGCAGCGCGCATACAACCGTGGCGACGCGGTGAAGGGCGCATGCGGCGCCAGGCCCCAACGCCCGGCTGCCTTCAAGAATTCCGCCGCTTCCTCGGCGAGCCTTTCCGCCCCATCCGGAGTCCGCACATCAATCAGCTCACCGAACCACCACGTCCTGATGCGCTGGTCCTTGATCGCCGCGACCAGCTTCGGCAGCGCAATCAGGTTGAGGATCGTGGTCGTCCCAAAACTTCGCGCTTCGGCGAACCCGGCGTGGATCGAATCGATGTAATCCCGCTCGGTCAGCTTTGCCTTTTCCGTGTTGATCGCCTGGATCCAACCCGAAAAGGAACGCTGCGGCGCGATCGCGCCGCGGAGCATCGTGTAGTCAAGATGGCAATGCCCGTTAATCAGTCCCGGCAACAGGACCTGTTCGCCCAGGTCGAGAACTTCGCCGGCTTGCCGTTCCCTGACTTCGTCAAATCGGCCGACGTCCGCGATCGTGCTTCCCGACACGGCGACCGCGCCATCATCGATCGGCTCGCCTTCCATCGAGACGACGGTGCGCGCCCGGATAATCATCGGTTAGCCTGGACGACGGCCCGCGCTTCCGCGACGAGCAGATTGCACGCTTCCTGGCAGAGCAACGGAACGACTCGTTCGTCTCCGCCGGTTTGATCATGCCGCGGATTGAATTTTTCAGGAGACAATTGGGTCGACGGCAGTGTGCCCACCGCATCGCGCCGCCACAGGATCGTGCGCAGGCACCCACCGTCCGACCGGCAGAAGCTGCCCGCTAACTCGTCCGCCTGTTCCTCCCGGATTTGAGCGGCGATGCGATACATCCCGGTTTGGCGTTCGAGCGTGGCGCGCAGCGGCGTTGCGATCAGCTCGTTTTTTTCAAAGGCGAGGAACGCCGCAAGCCGGCCCGGGTAGAAGAGATCCAGCGCGAGGCGAAGCGCTGCAAGATTTGCCAGACGCAATTCCCATCCGCGTCGCAACGTCGGCGCCGTTTTCAACGGACGATAATTTCCCGCATCATCAAATCGCGCCAAGTCCGCCGCGTCGTCGGCGCGCTCCGACACAACAAGATCGGTTCGCCCTCTGTCTTCGCGATGTTGGAGAACAGAGGCGCCGTCCTCCCCGGTTTCGATCGCGATCTGCCCGATGCAGCGCAATCCCTTTGCCAGCCAATCTCCGAGCGCGCGTTCCTGCGCGAGCGCGCTCACTTCAAGGCGCGCGCAATCAGGTAGGCCGCGTGCTCGAGAAAATCCCGATCGTTCTCGGTAAACGCGTTCACGTTCTCGCTTTCCACATCGATCAACCCGACCGGCTTGCCGGTCTCCGTGATCACCGGCACCACGATCTCCGATTGCGTGCTGCCGAACGTCGGCAAATAGCGCGGGTCTTTGTGCACGTCCGCCACCATGATGGGCTGTTTCGATTCCAAAGCTGCGCCCGCCAGCCCCTGCGTGATAGGGAACCGCGGATAGGCCGGCGGGCATTTGCCCGTCTTGGCCACGATCACGAAATCGCCGCGGACGATTTTATAAATACCGACCCACCGATAATCGCACGCCGCCCGGATCATTTCCGCCATGATGCAGAGCTGGTCGGGATTCTTCGCGCCCGCCAGAACGAACGCGCCCAGTTCTTGCAGCTTCTTCCCAGTCTTGCCCGTCGCTTCCATTTTGAACCCTAGTTGCGTGTCGGAAATTTACGAGACGGACT
This sequence comes from Verrucomicrobiota bacterium, assembly GCA_041167305.1. Classification (GTDB taxonomy): domain Bacteria; phylum Verrucomicrobiota; class Verrucomicrobiia; order Chthoniobacterales; family UBA10450; genus AV80. Next base: position 8,298 of record JBEEHI010000074.1, on the reverse strand, counting down.
GCAGCACCTGCTTTCGCCGGTCGAACGAGTTTGCCTGTTCGATGATCACGTCCGCAAATCTGGAGTCGGTTCCTATCGCTGTCGAATAGAAGAGTGAGCGTCCGTGAAGCTGGTGGGGAGCGTCCGATTTATCCTCGATGCCGAGCAGCGTCGGGATGTCCTCGTAGCTATGGAGTCCGTCGGAAATGAAGAACGGAACGACGACCACGTTCTGCGTTTTCGTGAGGTCGACCCAATCGGAAACCAGCGGCGGCTCCTCCATATAAACATTCAGCACCCCGGCGTATCGCCCCAGCGCCTGGATCTTTTCGGCCTGTTCTTTCGCTGCGACAGCGCTGTTGTCGTTCAAACTCGTCCCATGAGCGACGATCAGGAGGGTCGTCTCCTTCTCGGCGATGCCGGGCGCGATCTCTCGCGCCCGCTCCAGCAAGTGCCCGGTCATGCTCTCGTGATTGCCAACCGGCTCGCAGTAATTCCACACCTGCCCGCTCGATCGTTCTGTTTCCGCGCCAGTGAGCTCCAGCTCCCGTGGAATGACCGTGCGCGTAAAGTAACCTTCGCTGATAAAATTTGGGACCACGTAAACCTCGCGGATCGCCGGATCGCGAAAGAAAAAGAGCGCGTCGCGCAGGCTCGGCTCTTCTTTCCAAAAGCAACAGGCGACATCCGCGAAGACTCCGCGATCGCGAATAGTCGCTGCGTGCCTGAGCGTGGGCGCGCTGGAACCCGGGTTCACGGTCGAGCCGTGGCCGACGATAAGAAGGGCGCTGGAATCAGGAAGCACGAAGAAAACGTCGAACGCCCAACGCCCAACGTCCAATCCCGAATTGAAGGCAGCTCTCTGCCCAGCGCTTTCTGCATTCGAGATTGGGAGTTGGACGTTCGGCGTTGGACGTTTTCCCCCTTCCTCATTAAGCTGCTTCCCCAATGCGCTTCCGCACCTACAAAAACACCGACCTCCGCGTCAGCGAAGTCGGGTTCGGTCTCTGGACGATTTCGACCGGCTGGTGGGGCCAGTTCACCGAAGGGGAAGCGATCGCGCTCATGCACAAGGCGCTCGATCTCGGCGTTACTCTCTACGACGCGGCCGATACCTACGGCAATGGGCTCAGCGAAGAACTCATCGCGAAAGCGTTTCCGAACCAGCGCGACGAAATCGTGATCGCGACGAAGGTCGGCTACGATTTTGTTACGCACGGCGAATCGCGCGGCCGCGGCCAGCGTGAAATTCCGCAGGATTTTTCACCGGATGCTATCGTGCGTGCGACCGACGCGGCGCTGAAACGCCTCAAGACGGACCGGATCGATCTGCTGCAGTTGCACAACATCCGAATGGAGCAGGTCTATGACGACGCGGTCTGGACCGCTCTTGAGAAACTGAAAGCGAGCGGGAAGATCCGCTATTACGGCATCGCCCTTGGGCCCGCGGTCGGCTGGCTTTACGAAGGGGTGAATTGCATTCGGGAGCGCGACATCACCAGCGTCCAGCACATCTATAATATGCTCGAGCAACTTCCCGGGCGCGCGATGCACGATGCCGCGAGCGAGGCCGGGAAGGACACGATGTTCCTCATCCGGGTCACGCATTCTTCCGGGATGCTCGAGGGCAAATACACGCCGGAGACTGTGTTCCCACCGAACGATCATCGCAATCATCGCCCGCGCAGTTGGCTGTTGAACGGTGTGAAGAAGATCGATCGGCTGCGGTTCCTGGAGAATTCCGAGCGCACCCTGGGCCAGGCCGCCTTGCAATGGCTGCTCGCCGATGATCGCGTCGCATCGACCTTGCCGAACATTTACGAAGAGGCGCAGCTTATCGAGTTCGCGAAAGCGCCGGACTGCCCTCCGCTCACCAGCGACGAGATGGAAAAGATCGCCGAGCTTTACGGCGATAATTTTGGCGTCGAACGCGAAGAGCCGAAATTCAAAGGCACGATGGAATTGCCGGCCGAAGCAGAAGCGGCGGTTCAAGGATAAAGCGCTGTCATCCCGAGGCTGGCGCAGCGCGCCGAGGGACCTCTCATCATCAGTAGCCGCTTCCGCGTGCCGTAACGCGCTATCTGCGCGACGCTAAGTATTTCGCGTAAGCGCTTACTGCGACTGAGAGGTCCCTCGGCGCGCTGCGCCAGCCTCGGGATGACACGCTCTTTCCCTAATCCCCTTCTTCTTCCACCGGCTCTGCCCGCTTTACCGGCGGCTCCGTAGTTCGCCGCTTCTTGTTTCCATTCTCCTTGTAAACGTCCTTCAAAATCATCCCGATCATTGGAGCGGCGAAGCTGCCTCCGTGCGCGTTGGCGCCGACATCTCCTTCGTAAAGCGCCGCGAACGCGTACTGCGGTTTCTCCGCCGGCACAAATCCGGCAAACCACGCCGCGGTGCGTTCCTTGTTCTTCGGGCCCCACTGTGCGGTTCCCGTTTTACCTGCGACTTCCACGCTCTCCAGGCTCGACTGGTGCGCGGTGCCGGCCGGCGCATTTACCGCGTTGATCATCCCCGTCCGCAACTGCGCCATCGTATCGACGGACGCGCCGAGCGTTTTCTTTTCCCGCACTTGGAACGCCGTCACGATCTCGTTATCGACTGTCTGGACCTGCTGCACGAGTCGCGTTTGGTAGAACGTCCCGCCGTTGCCGAGGATCCCCATCGCCTGCGCCATTTGGAGCGGCGTCGTCTGGGTGTCGCCCTGGCCGATGGATAGATTCGCGATGTCGCCGTTGAGAATCTTCCGACCGTGCGTCGCTTTCATGTATTGGTCGTTAGGCACGCGCCCGTCTACTTCGCCCCGCAAGGGAATGCCGCACTTCGCGCCGAACCCGAGGCGCTGCGCCCATTCGATGATCGGCTCCGCGCCCGTCTTGATGCCGACCTGGTAGAACCAAGTGTCGCAGGATTCGGTCAGCGCCTCCACGAAATTCATGGCGCCGCGATCGGTCTTCTTCCAGTTGTGAAAAACCGTGTTGCCGATCGTGATCGCCGGCACGCAATCGTATTCCTCGTCGGAACGAACGCTTCCTGTTTCCAGCGCGGCAATGCCTACCGCGACCTTGAACGTCGATCCGGGCGGATACGACGAGCGGAACGCGCGCGGCAGCAGCGGAATGTCGGGATCGTCCTGGAGCGCTTTGAATTTCTCGGCGGAGATCGTCGGCGTGAACGCGTTTGGATCGTAGGTCGGCCACGAGGCCATCGCCAGGATGTCGCCCGTGTTGGGATCGACGATGACAATCGCCCCACGCTTCGCCTTCGTTTCGAGCGCCTTCTCCGCCAGCTCTTGCAGGTGCAGATCGAGCGTGGTCACAACCGTGTGGCCCGGCACCGGCGGCGTCGCGATTTTCTCGGACGTTTTTCGGCCGTCCTTGTCGAACGTTATCTTGTATTCGCCATGTTTGCCGGTCAGCACCTGGTTGAAGGTTTGCTCGAGTCCTTCACGTCCCTCTGTTTCCGGCCAGAGCACCTCGTGATTGTCGATGATCCCGTCCGGAGTGCGCCCGGTCTTGCCGCTGTAACCGACGATTTGTCCGGCCGTCCTGCCGTTGGGATAAGTTCGCACGTAATAGGGCCGCAACGCCATGCCCGCGGGCAGCCGTCCTTTCACCGCGTCCGATTCTTTCTCGCTCAGATTCTGGACGATCTCGAACGGCAGGATCCCGCGATTGTGATAGTGCCGCTTGATCAGGTCGTCGGAAATCTTCAGCGTCCGCCCGAGAAATTTCTCTGCGGCCTGGATTTTTTCCCGCGCGTAGGCGAGCAGCTGCGCATCGGAGAAATCGAGCGGGGTGGGGTAACTGATCGCGAGGTTGTAGCTGAGCCGGTTTTGCGCGAGCGGCACGCCGTTGCGGTCCGTGATCAATCCGCGCGGCGCAGGGATATCGAGGACATAAGTCCGCGCCATTTTCTGCGTTTCAAATGTCGGGACGATGGTTTCCTCGAAGGGGGTCGTGGCGGGTGACGGCTTTGCCGTTTCCGTTTGCGCCAGAAGCGGCGATAACGCCCCGACCAGCCCAAGGAAAAATGTGATCAACCGCAGATTCACAGACGCAACTGTGCTGGTCACGGCAGAATCGACAAGCGGAAAGGGTAAATCAGTGCCGCTCCAGGAACCGATGAACGTCCTGCGCCAGTTTCGGCCCGATGCCTTCCGTCGCGGCGATCTGTTCCACCGTCGCTTTCCGCAGGCGGTTCACGGACCCAAATTTTCGCAGCAACAAACTCTTCCGGTTCTGGCTCACGCCGGGACAATCGTCGAGAATGCTTTCGCCGATTCGCTTCTTCATCAGGAGCTGGTGGTAGGTGTTGGCGAAGCGGTGGGCTTCGTCGCGGATGCGTTGCAGCAACCGAAGCGCGCCGGAATCCGGTGGCAACACCAGCGGCAACGCGCGACCGGGCCGGTAGATCTCCTCGTATTCTTTCGCGAGCCCGATGATCGGCAGTTCGTGCAGCCCGAGTCGCTGCAACTCGCGGCACGCCGAAGAAAGCTGTCCCTTTCCGCCGTCGACAATGATCAGGTCCGGCAGGCGAACAGCGGCGAAGCGATTCACGCGGTCCAACGCTTCGCGGGGATTCTCCTGCGAAAATTCGGCGACCTCCGGGTTCGCCTCCCGCGCTTCCAAGAGCACACGCGAATATCGCCGCCGCACAACCTCGGCCATGCTCGCGAAGTCGTCCTGCCCTTCGACGGTGCGAATGCGGTAGCGCCGATAGTTGTCCTTGTCAGGAACGCCGTTCCGAAAGCAGACCATCGAAGCGACGACGTGCGTCGTGGAAATGTTCGAGATGTCGAAGCATTCCATCACGACCGGCAAGCGCGTTAGTTGCAATGCGTCACCGAGCGCTTGCACGTCGCTGACCGGATCGATAGAGCTCGGCAGACTGTGGCGGGTGAAACGCCGCGTCGGTTTCGTGGTCCGACGCAAATCCTCGAGCATGTTTCGCAGGTCGGCGGCCTTTTCGAAATCGAGCTTCTCCGCCGCCTTGTGCATTTCGTCTTCGACCGCCGTGATCATTTCGCGTGAGTGCCCTTCCAGGAAATCGCACGCCTGTGCGACCCGCTCGCGATAAAGCTCCGCGCTGATTTCGCTCAGCCGAGTCGGCACCTGATACGTCGCCGATTTCAACTCGCGCTCCGTCGGCGAACCACGTCCGAACGTGAGGACGCCGAATTTCTTGCGCATGAAGTTCAACGTTTGGCGCAACGCCCCGGCGTGCGCGTAGGGCCCGAAGTAACGGGCGCCATCGTCCTTCTTGAATCGCGCCAGGCGAAAGCGCGGCCAATCTTCTTTCGGATCGACTTTGACGACGAGGAAGCGCTTGTCGTCACGAAACGAGATGTTGTAGCGCGGTCGGTATTCCTTGATCAGCTTTCCTTCGAGCAGGATCGATTCTGGTTCGCTCTGGACGGTATGCGTTTCGAAATCCCAGACCGCATCGAGCATCGCGCGCGTCTTGATGTCGGCCTGGGCCAGCTTCGACGGCATGAAATACGATCCGACGCGCTTGCGCAGGTCGCGCGCTTTCCCGACGTAGATGACGCGGTTGAAGCGATCGCGCATCAAGTACACACCGGGCTTGTGCGGCACCTCGTGCACCTTCTTCGCCAGGTCAGGTTTCTCTTGTTTAGCCAACGCGCTTCTACTGTTGCTTCAAGGGGAGGCGGTTTACAAACCGCCGACCTAAGACCACGGCGATTTGGAAATCGCCGCTCCTTGAGGCGCTTCGTGCTTGCCGCGACAGTAAGGAATGTTCGATGTCGCGATCGTGGGCGGCGGGCCGGCCGGGTCGAGCTGCGCTGCCTTTTGCGCGGCCGCGGGTTTGCGCACCCTTGTCCTCGAACGAGAAAAATTTCCGCGCGAGAAAGTTTGCGGCGACTGCCTGAATCCCGCCTGCTGGCCGATCCTGCGGCGGCTGGAACTGGCGGACCGCGTTCGAAGTTTGCCCCACGGAAAATTGAATCGGGTCGAGTTCATCGGAATCAGTGGACGTCGCGTGACGGTCGAGCTTCCCGTGGGCGACGAGGCGGAAATCGCGGTCAAGCGAAGCCTCTTCGACCAGTTGCTCCTCGACCGCGCGAGGGAACTGGGCGCCACGGTCTTTGAATCGGTAACGGTCACCGCGCTTTCGTCTCCCGATCCGCGCACGGATCACTGGACGATCTCCGCCGGCGAGAAGACGTTCCGAGCCCGAATGCTCATCGCCGCCGATGGCCGGAACTCGACCGTGGCGCGTCTCTGCGGATTGCGCCCGCGGAGCATGAAGGAGCGCGTCGCGCTCCAAACCCATTGGCCGCTCCCGCCGGACTTCGGCGACCGCGTCGTCCTGGAATTTCGGCCGGAAGGTTATTCCGGCCAGGCGCCGGTGGGAGATCGCGCTCTGAATATTTGTCTCGTCAGCGTCCCCGCGAAGATCGCGCCGCTCCGCGCTTGGGCGGAAGCGCGGTTTCACATTCCCCCCGAGCATTCGTGGCGCACCGTCACGCCACTGACGCGCGAACCCATTTCTCCCGGCCAGTCCGGAGTCTTTCTCGTGGGTGACGCAGCGCGGGTGGTCGAGCCGTTCACGGGCGAGGGGATTTATTACGCGCTCGCTTCCGGCGAACTGGCGGCGAAGGCGATCATCTTGCAGCGCGAGGGTGGGAACGCCGAGGATGTGGCGGTCGCCTATTCCGCCGCGCATACCGAACTTTATCGTGGCCGGCTCTGGATCAATCGCCTCGCGCGCGCGGCGGTTTTATCACCGCGGATTGCAACTACTCTTCTCCAGGTGGTGCGATTGCAACCAGGACTTTTTCGCTTTCTTACCGCGAAGATTGTCCGGAAAACTTCAAGGATCGGGTGTTTGTAACCGCCGTCTTTTTCCTCGGCGATTTCAAATCGCCGCTCCTTGATTGCGGCTAGCGCTGCGACATCTGCCGGCAGGCCCTGACGGTATTCGCCATCAGCATCGCGATTGTCATTGGGCCGACGCCCCCAGGGACTGGAGTGATCGCGGACGCTTTGTCGGACACTTCCGCGAACGCGACGTCGCCCACAAGCCGATACCCGCGCTCCATGGTCGGATCATCCACGCGATTGATGCCGACATCGATAACGACCGCGCCTTCGCGAACATGCTCGGCGCGGACGAACTCGGGCTGACCGATCGCCGCGATGAGAATGTCGGCCGAGCGCGTGATTTCGGCCAAGCGCCGGCTGCGCGAATGCACGACGGTCACGGTCGCATCGCCGCCTTTGCCTTTCCGCATGAGCAATAACGCGAGCGGTTTTCCGACGATCATGCTCCGCCCCAGGATAACGACATGCGCGCCGGCAATTTCAATTCCGCTTTCGGTGAGTAATCGCTGACAGCCGAGCGGCGTGCAAGGGACGAAGCCGGAGTCGTCGCCGAGCGCCAGCTTGGCGACGTTCATCGGATGAAATCCGTCGACGTCTTTCGCCGGATCGAGCGCGCGGATGATGGCGGCTTCGTCGATGTGTTTCGGTGGCGGTGATTGAACGAGGATGCCGTGGATGGTCGGATCCCGATTCAAATCCTGCACCCGCGCGAGCAAATCTTCCTGCGTCGTATCCGCTGGGAGTTCCAGCTTCACCGAATGCAGTCCGAGATCGCGACACATCTTGTCTTTCGATCGGACATAGGCCCGCGAAGCCGGATTATCGCCGACGAGGACGACGGCGAGACCGGGAGTCCGGCCATTTCGTTTAAGCTCCGCAATTTCGCCGCGCAACTCCGCGTAAACTTTTTCGGCGATGGTGCGGCCTTCGATGAGTTGAGACATGGCGATGCTAGGGTTGTTCCACCAAACTCATCATCGCATTTTGCAAACGCAATTGCTCGGCCTGGAATTGTTCGGCGCTCTCAATCGACGGAACGGTGATCGGCGCCCCGAAAATCGCCCGCAACTTTGCGAACGGCCACGGCACGGCGAAACGGTCCCAGCTTCTTAACCGCCAGCACTTGGAATATTCCATGTGGATCGGGACCACGGGTGCGCCGCTTTTTTGCGCAAGAAAAACGACGCCCTGACTGACGTGATAGACAGGCCCGCGCGGACCGTCGGGAGTGACAAGAACGTTGCCGTCCGCGGCGAGCGTGTCGACGAGTTGGCGCAACGCGATCACGCCTTTGCGCGAGCTCGAGCCGCGAATCGTGCCGTAGCCCGAGCGTTCGATAAAGCTCGCGATCAGGTCGCCGTCGCCGCTGGCGCTGATCAAGCCGTAACTTTGGCGGGTGGGAAAACAGGGATCAAAAACTCGTGGCAACATGAGCAATCGGTTATGCCAGATGGCAAAGATGACGGGTCGA
>JBEEHI010000073.1:0-3327 GCA_041167305.1 Verrucomicrobiota bacterium | reverse complement strand
AGATACGACGGATGCGCCGTATTAGGCGGCCGTCTGGAGGTCGATGACGAACTTGGCGCCTTTGCCGGGGCCGTCGCTGAAGGCGCGGATGGAGCCGTGGTGCATTTCCACAATCGCCTTGCTGATGGCGAGCCCGAGACCGAGGCCTTCCCTTCGGGTGCCGCCTTGTTCGAACGCATCGAAGATTTTCTCGAGGTGCTGCTGTTCGATGCCGACGCCGCTGTCGATGATCTCGATCCACAAAGCCTGTGGTTGTGGATTCGAGGTGCGGATCGTGACGACGCCATGCCCGGGCGTGAATTTCGAGGCGTTCTTCAGGAGATTCCAGAAGACTTGTTGCAAGCGCGGCGCGTCCGCGAGCACGAAGTGATCGGAGGCGTTCAGCTCCATCGAGAGTCTTAATTTTCGCGATGAAATCTCGTCGCGCACGATTTCCATGGCGTGCCCGAGCAAGTCGTGTGCATCGGATTTGCGGAGCTGCAGCTGGAGTTTGCCGCGTGCGATGCGGGTGAGGTCGAGGAGATCGTCAATAAGGCGCGCCTCCAGCTCGACGTTGCGGCAGATCATCCGCAGCCCCTCGTCGATCTCGGGTGGGACTGAGGGATCGTTTACCATTCCGCCGGCCCAAATCAGGATGGGGGTGAGCGGTGTGCGGAGCTCGTGGCTGAGCGTGGCGAGGAAACGGTCTTTGGCGGCGTTCGCGGATTCGGCGGCTTCTTTCTGGAGTTTCAGTTCCGCGTCCAATTGGCGGCGGTGAATGAAGAGGCCGATCTGGCTGCCAAGCGCTTCGATGAGCGACAACAGATCTTCGTCCGGCTTCACCGTTTGCAGACTGAACAACTCGAGGACGCCATTCAATTCGCCCTCCGCGACGAGCGGAAAGGCGAGAGCGCCTTTGAGGTTCGCGGCCGCGGCGGCGGCGGCGCGAGGGAAATTACGATCGACGGAAAGGTCCTCGACCCACACTGGTTTGCGGGACATCGCCACGCGCCCTGGCAAACCCACACCACTGATGAGGACCGTCGCTTCGGTGGTTTTCGAAAAAGTGTCCAACCCCGGCAGGTCTGCATGCCAGGTGACGGAACATTCCAGGCGTTCCTGCGCGACCTCGCGAAGCCAAATGGAACCGGAAACCCAGTCGCCGATCGCAGCGACCGATTCGATCACACGGGGGCCGGCTTCTGCGGTCGACCATGAGCCGGCCAGCAGGTTCGCGACGGCATATTGGGCGGTACGGCGGCGTTCGTTCTTGATTCGGTCGCTGATGTCGCGAGCGATCTTCGAAGCGCCAATGATCTGGCCCTTCTGATCTTTCAACGGCGAGACCGTGACCGAGATATCGAACGACGTGCCATCTTTGCGGCGACGAACCGTTTCGTAATGGTCGATGCGCTCCCCGCGCCGAATCCGTTCGATGATACCGGGCTCTTCATGTTGCCGGTCCGCCGGGATGAGCGTCAGGATCGATTGCCCGATGATCTCGTCCGGCTCGTAACCGAAGAGGCGTTCGGCGGCCGCGTTCCAACTGGTGATGGTCCCGTCCAGGTCCTTGGTGATGATGGCGTCATCGGACGATTCGATGATGGCCGCGAGGCGCCGGCTCGCTTCTTCCCCGCGACTTCGATCCGTAATGTCACGGAGGTAGGCGGTGAACGTCGGCTCGGCGTCGGAGCGTAAGGCGGTGATCGCCAGCTCGACCAGGATCGGCGAGCCGTCCGCGCGGACCGCCGTAACTTCGAGGCGTTTGCCGAGCACGGGGCCTTCGCCGGTCTCGAGGTAATGCCGCAGTCCGGCGCGGTGACGCTCGCGCAACTCGGGCGGGATGATGAGACTGGCGAGTTCCTGGCCGATGGCCTGAGCGCGCTTGTAACCGAAGACGTTTTCAGCGGCGAGGTTGAACTCCGTGACATGCCCACTGGCATCCATCGAGATGATGCAATCGAGGGCGGAGTCGAGTAGGGCCCGATTGGCGCCGCCGGGCCCGGCGTTCGAAGAATCAGGAGAAGCAGGTTCGTTTTTGGGTTCCATCAAGTCGCGGGCCTTAGATTACCTTCGCGCCGGACGTTTGATTCGACCGCCTCGGGTAACGAGTCTGGCTCAAGTGGATGGGGAATCGAGGTCGATCACCTGCTGACCTTGTCGGGCGAGAGCGAGCGGGAGCTTGATCCGGTCGAGCGCGCGGCGGAAGCGCCGGCGCCACGGCACGTCGCTGTGGGTGGATCGAAAATGAGGATGAATTTCGACGCCACCCTGCTGGCAAAGCGAAATCGCCTCCGGCGTCCAGAGACCGCGGACGATGGCTGACATGAGATAGGGGATCGGCACATCGCGCCGTTGCGAATAGGAGAGGGTGAGAAGGTCGCTGGTGCGTTCGCTGGCGCGGGCTTCCATGTTCCAGGCTGATTCGCCGGGACGAAGCGTAGCCTGCAGGACTTCTTTTTTCCAAAGCGTAGCCTGCAGGCGCGTGCGCCCATCGGAGTCGCGCGGGACGACGCCGAACCGGTCGTTCAACGGCTGGAAATTCCGTTCGAGGACCGAGCGCGCGTAAAAGCAAAAGGAGGCCGCATCATTTTCAAAGGCATAGGCAAAATCCCCGGCCAACTGCTCGTTCTTCACGGCGCCGTTGAGGAAATAGTCTTCCTGGAAGTAGAGGATGTAGGGCTGGGAAATTGTGGCCAGGGCGACCGCCATGTTCGACGCCCAATCGCGATCGGGGCCGACGGGGATGGGCTGGACGATGTTGGAACGAACCCGGAGCCGGTTGACGATCAGGTAGACCGGGAAAGGACAGTCGCTCCAATGTTTCCGGAAGAAGAAGACGAAGGGGCGCCAGGCATCGAAAAATGCGTCGCAGCTCGAAACGACAATGGCGACCGAGCTGGCGAACGCTTTCAGCTCCGGCATTCGCAACTCGTGCGGCAGCCGCATTCGCCGCGCAAGAGATTTTTTTTCGGCGAATCCGCTGGGCGCTTGCGGCGAGCGGGCGTCGCGGGTAACCTATTGTCCTCTAAAAATAAGGGGGCGTACTGGCTTCGACTCGTAGTTTGAAGCGCAGGCGGCATGTCGAGGATGGTTCGTTGGCCTCGTTAAAATCCGGACCAAAACAAATAAACGCAGATCACCAAGATCTCGCTCTCGCGGCTTAATTGACCGTGATGTTTCCGGCTAGACGCCTGCTATGGCTGGGAACATGGACAGCAGGCTAATTGTCCGGTGGAGCGACCGCGTCGGGCGGTGAAAGGATTTCGTGGACGCTCGGGGGCCGGCAGTGTGCCGGTGCAAAGTTCGGCTCCCTAAATATATTGCCGGCTACACATGTAGAAGCTT
>JBEEHI010000072.1:0-20534 GCA_041167305.1 Verrucomicrobiota bacterium | reverse complement strand
GTCACGCCGCATTTTTTCAACCTGATCCCGCGCGATAATCCCGAGGACCCGATCCGGCGCCAGGTGATCCCCCGGATCGAGGAAACCTGGACTTCGCCCTACGACATGGTGGATCCGTGCGGCGAAGATTCGCACATGCCGGTGCCGGGCCTGGTCCATCGCTATCCGGACCGCGTCCTGTTTTTGGTGACGGACCGTTGTGCGAGCTACTGCCGGTATTGCACCCGGAGCCGCGTCGTCAGCGGCGTGGGCGAACAGGAATTGCACACCGATTTCGAGCAGGCCTTCCGTTATCTCGAACAACACACCGAAGTCCGCGACGTCCTCCTCTCCGGCGGCGACGTCCTGATTTTCAGCGACGACAAACTCGAAGGCATTCTGAAACGCCTGCGCGCCATCCCGCACATTGAGTTCCTCCGCATCGGCACCCGGGTTCCGATTTTCCTGCCGCAACGCATCACGCCCGAGCTTTGCGCGATGCTGCAAAAATATCATCCGCTCTGGATGAGCGTGCACGTCAATCACCCGCGCGAGCTGACCGTGGAGGTGAAACAAGCGCTGGAACGTCTCGCGAACGCCGGCATCCCGCTCGGCAACCAAAGCGTCCTGCTGGCCGGTGTGAACGACAACATCGACACTATGAAGACGCTCGTCCAAAAGCTCCTCATGTGCCGGGTGCGCCCGTACTATGTCTACCAGTGCGATTTGATCACCGGCTCAGCCCATCTGCGCTCGTCGGTTGCGAAAGGGATCGAGATCATCGAAGGCTTGCGCGGCCACACCACCGGCTACGGAGTTCCGCAGTTCGTCATCGATGCGCCCGGCGGTGGCGGCAAAGTCCCGATCAATCCCGGTTACGTCCTCTATCACGACCAGGAAAAAATCGTGATCCGCAATTACGAAGGCAACATCTTCGAGTACCCCGAGACCGGCGCCGACCAGACCGTCCAATTCGCCCCGCAACGCGAGTACCACGACGAATACCTGTACTCCTGAGGGGACAGGGACAGCATTATGCAGGATTTCAGCATCTCCTAATCCTGTGCATCCTGTTAATCCTGTCTACTTAGTTGCCTCGTAAACGATCTCGCCGCCGATCACGGTCATGGTGCAGGTCGTGGTGAGAATTTCTGGGGCGGGGATTTTCATGATGTCTTTTGTGAGGATTGTGAGATCGGCGAGCTTGCCGGGTTCGATGGAGCCTTTGTCCTGTTCTTCGAAGGCGGCGTAGGCGGGGTACATCGTAAACATTTTCAGGGCTTGATCGCGCGAAACGGCTTGCTCGGGATGCCATCCGTCGGCGGATTCGCCTTTGATGCTTTTGCGGGCAACGGCGGCGTAGAATTCGATCATCGGTTCGCCGCGTTCGACCGGGGCATCGGAACCGCCCGTCACGACGGCGCCGGATTTCAGAAGGCTTTGCCATGCGTAGGCACCGGCGAGCCGTTCTTTCCCCAAGCGGCTCGGCGCGAAAAATAAATCGCTGATGGCGTGCGATGGCTGCATCGAGGCGATCACTCCGAGCTTCGCGAACCGCGGAAGATCGGCCGCGCTCAAAATTTGGGCGTGCTCAACGCGCCAGCGAGGCTCCCGAATTTTTCGCTGCTCGGGCGGGACAGCTTTCATCGCTTTTTCGTAGAGATCGAGGATCACGCGATTCGCCCGGTCGCCAATCGCGTGCGTTTCGATCTGGACGCCTTTGCGCAACGCTTCTTCGAAGATCGGCTGCAACTCTGCCTCTTTCTGCGTGAGGTAGCCGGATGTCTCGGGCGCGTCCGAGTACGGCTCGAGCAGCGCCGCGCCGCGCGAGCCGAGAGCGCCATCGAAAACAACTTTGATGGTGCGCTGCGTGAAATGGTGATCGAATTGATTCAGTACCGGGCCGTCGTGGAGCAAGGCGGCGCCAGCCGGGCCGGGTGAGTAAACGGCATTGTAGACGCGAATCTTGCATTGGCCGGCTTCGAGCGCCTGCCGCATCGGCGGGAGATCGTCGAGGTTACTCCCGGCGTTTTGAATTTCGCACCAGCCTAACGACACCTCACGCTTTACTCCCACCACGAACGCTTCGCGCCGTTCGGCTTCAGTCGGGGCGGGAATATTTTTGTCGACGAGGCCCTGCGCGTGATCGAGGAGCATCCCGGTCGCTTCGCCGGTTTGTTTGTCGCGCAAAATCTCGCCGCCAAAGGGATTCGGCGTTTCCTTCTCGATCTTCGCAATCCGCAGGGCCGCGCTGTTCGCGATCGCGGCGTGGCCATCGGCGCGGGTGAGGAAAACCGGATTGTTCGGCGCGATTTTGTCGAGGTCCGCGCGAGTGGGAAATTGCGGCGGCTTCCAAAACGTCTCGATCCAGCCGCGGCCCGTGATCCATTTTCCGCGCTCGGTTTTCGCGACGCCCTCCTTCACTCGGGCGAGAAAATCCTCGAGCGTGTTCGCACCTTCGAGATTCAAATTCAGCTCGCGTTCGCCGATGCCGAAGATGTGGCAATGCGAATCCGTCAGACCGGGGACGGCCGTTTTCCCGCCGAGATCGACCATCTTCGTTTCCGCCGTTTGATATTTTTTTGCGTCCGCGTTCGAGCCGACGAAAACAATCCGGTCGCCCTTTACCGCGATCGCTTCCGCGCGCGGCTGGCGTTCGTTCATCGTGTAAATGTTGCCGTTCACAAAAACGGTTTGGGCGGTTTCTGGCTGCGCTACTCCGGGCAGGGCCGTGCAAGAAGCGAGAACAACGACAGCGACGCGAATCTTCATTCGGGCATCTTTGCGATGACGCGGCCCGAGGTCGAGCGTGCTCCGCTTGCGACGCGAAAAGTGGGAATAGTTTTTCATTTATCCATTTTGCTTATTGAATGCTTTTCCGTAATGGAAAGGATGGTTGAGCCGCTTTTTCGAGGGGAAAAAACGAATGGAAACCAAATTTCTTTTGCCAAGGGAGACTCGATTTATAGAGTTGCCGCCTCTCTCCGGGCCGGTTGCACTGAAACTTAACATCCACGACCTCTGAGCCCCGCACATCCTAACCACAACTTCGCGCCGTTTCTAAAATGGCGGCTGGCCCTTCGCGGAAGCGCAGTTCGCTAGGCGTTTTATGGCGAATTTTTTTCCACGCTGGACGAACTGGCTCCCGCTGAAGCTCGCCATTTGCGGCGCGGTCATCGTCACCGGCCTGACCGGCGCTACGTGGTATTACGTCACGCCGAAATATACGCGCGTCGGGTATCAGCCGATCCAGCCGGTGCCGTTCCCGCACGATATCCACGTCTCGCAGCTCGGGATGGATTGCCGTTATTGCCACAGCTTCGTCGATACCGCGGCGCACTCGAACTTGCCGAACACGCAGACCTGCATGGCGTGCCACACGCAGGTGCAGAAAGATAATCCGAAGCTCGAGCCCGTCCGGGCGAGCTGGAAAACCGGACAGCCGGTCGAGTGGGTGCAGATCCATCGCACGCCCGATTACGTTTACTACAATCACGCCGCGCACGTGAACCGCGGGATCAGTTGCGCGAGCTGCCACGGCCAGGTGAACCGGATGCCGGTCGTGCACCAGGATAAACCGCACAGCATGGCGTGGTGCCTCGAATGCCATCGGCATCCAGAAAATTTCCTCCGGCCGGAAACGCAAATCACGAACCTCGATTGGAAACCGGACTGGGAAAAACCGGCGGACTTCGTGGCGAAATACGGCCAGCCGAAAGATGTGACGGACGATTGGTCGAAGAAGGAAAAGCTCACGCAGGTCGAGATCGGCCGGACTTTGAAAGAGCGTTGGAACATTCAACCGCCGCTGAATTGCCAGGGGTGCCACCGATGAAGCGCGTCTTCGATCATCCGGCGGAAGAGCTGACGGGGAAGCGTTACTGGCGCAGCCTCGGCGAGCTGAGCGACACTCCGGAATTTCGTGGCTGGCTCGAACGCGAATTTCCCGCGGGCTCGGCCCAGCTCGAAGGCGACGACTGGTCGCGCCGGGGGTTCCTGAAACTGATGGGCGCGTCGATGGCGCTGGCGGGCTTTGGCCTAACGAGCTGTCGCCGGCCGGAAGCGCACCTGGTTCCATTCACGAAAAGCGCCGAGTGGACGATCCCGGGCAAGGCTCTGTATTACGCGACGGCAATGCCACGCCGGACGGGCGCGCTTCCGCTGATTGCGGCGGCGATCGATGGACGCCCGATCAAGCTGGAGGGCAATCCGCTCCATCCGGCGAGCGGCGGCGCGACGGACGCGTTCGCCCAGGCGTCGCTCCTCGATCTTTACGATCCGGCGCGCTCGAAGCGTTTTGTCGAGAAAGGCGAGCGCGACGAGAAAGGCAAGAAGGTCGAGAACTTCGAAGGTCGTGACCGCGCCACGTTTGAAAAATATCTGACGGAACTCCGGACGAAGATCTCGGCGGATGGCGGCGCGGGCCTGGCGTTCCTTGTCGAAGAAGTGCACTCGCCGACGCGGGAACGTCTGCGCGCCGAGTTGCTGAAGGTTTACCCGAAAATGCGGTGGTGCGTTTACGATCCGCTCCTCACGGAAGCGCAGAGTTTCGCCACGCAGTTAAGCTTCGGCGATAACGCGCGCTTGGTGCCGCGTTTCGAGAGAGCGGACGTTGTCGTGGCTCTCGACAGCGATTTTCTGGATTGCGGCGAAGGCGATGTCGCGGGCGTCCGCGCATTTTCGTCCCGCCGCCGGGTCGGCGAAGCGAAGGACGCGATGAACCGGCTGTATGTGGTGGAGAACCGGTTCACGCTCACCGGCGCGATGGCCGATCATCGGATGCGTTGTCCGGCCAGCCAGATCCCGGCATTTACGCGCGCGCTGGCCGGCAAGATCGCGTTGGCAACAAAGGACCAGGGACTCGCCTCGACTATCGCGACGTTGACCGAGCCGGTGAACGCGATGCAGTTCGACGACACCTGGTTGACCGAATGCGCGAACGATTTGATGGCGAGGCCGGGCGCGAGTGTGGTCCTGGCCGGGCCGCACCAGCCGGTCGTGGTGCAGCTCATGGTTTACGCGATCAACTCAGCGCTCAAGAATATCGGCGCGACGCTGATCGTGCGCGAGTTCATCCGCGCGCCGAAGACCAACAGCATCCTGCAACTGGCCGGCGAAATAAACTCGGGCCGGATCAAGCAGCTTTTCATCTTCGGCGGCGACCCGGTCTACAACGCACCGAAAGGGCTCACCATTCATGTGAACAAACCGGACGCTGCCCAGGCCGCGGATCGCCAGGCAGCGCCGATCGATTGGCCCGACCTGCAGAAGACGGTGCCGGACGTGGTGCGGCTCGGTTACTACGAAGATGCGACGTCGGAATTAAGTAAATGGCATGTGCCCGCCGCGCACTATCTGGAAGCGTGGGGCGACGCGCTGACCAGCGACGGCGCCTATCTCGCGATCCAGCCGATGATCCTGCCGCTCTTCGGCGGGATGTCGGAAATCGAATTGATGAATGCTCTCCTGGGCACGCCGAAAGCAGAGGGGCCTGAGCTGGTGCAGGAAACATTTCGCGCGAGTGCGCCTCCGGGCGATTTCCAAACCTCGTGGTCGCAGCTGTTGCGGGATGGCTTTGCGACGCATGTCGCGCTCAAGGAAAAGCCGCCGACGTTTAACTCGAACAACGCAGGCGGCGTCGCGCATACTCTCTGGGCGACCGCTCCAAACCCGACCCTCGACGCGCCCGAGATCGTGCTCACGCGCAGCTACGCGATGGACGATGGCCGTTACATCAATAACGGCTGGCTCCAGGAATTGCCCGACCCGATCACGAAGCTAACGTGGGACAACGCCGCATTGATGAGCCCGGTGATGGCGAAACATCTCGGAGTGAACACCGGCGACCTGGTTAATATCGCGGTGACCGAGACAAGCAAGGACGCGCAGGGGAAAAATATCCGACGCGAGCTGGTGATCGCGGCGCTGATCTCACCCGGGCACGCGGACAATTCGATCTCGATTTCGCTCGGTTACGGCCGGAAGAAGACCGGGCCTGTCGGCGAAGAAGCGGGCTTCAACGGTTACCTGCTCCGGACCAGCTCGAACCCGCATTACATGGCGGTCGATAGCAAGACGATCGAGGCAATTACCGTCACGACCGCGGCGACGCCATCGGACGGAGCTACGCCGACGCCGGGATTCTTTAGCCGCATGACCGGAGGCAACAAGCCGAAGCCGGTCTCGCCGCACACACTCGGCACTTATGCGCTCGCGATTACGCAGGATCATTGGAGCATCGAAGGCCGCGGGTTGGTGCGCGAAGCGTCGATCGAGAAATATCGCGAAGACCCCGAGTTCGCGAAGAAGATCGCAGGCGACGACGAATTGCCGGCGAAGCTGCCGTCACTCTACAGTCATCCGCCGCTCACCGCCGAGCAGCAATGGGGCATGACGGTCGACCTCAATGTCTGCACCGGTTGCAGCGCCTGCATCGTTGCCTGCCAGAGCGAAAACAACATTCCGATCGTCGGCAAATTGCAGGTGAGCCACGGACGCGCGATGCACTGGCTTCGGCTCGACCGTTATTACGCGAGCGAGAAACCGTTCAACCAGGACCGGGGCGAATATCCGGAGAACCCCGAGATCGTGCACCAGGCGATGATGTGCCAGCACTGCGAGAACGCACCGTGCGAAACCGTCTGTCCAGTGAACGCGACGGTGCACAGCGAGGACGGCCTCAACGTCATGGCTTACAACCGCTGCATCGGCACCCGGTATTGCGCGAACAACTGCCCGTTTAAGGTGCGCCGCTTTAATTATTTCGATTACAACCAGCGCCCGATCGGCAAGAAGAAGATCGGCCCGCTCGAGGTTTACCAGGAATACATCGCGCCGTTCACCGAGAAAGGCGCGCCGGACACGACGAAGCTCCAGAAGAATCCGAACGTCACGGTGCGGATGCGCGGCGTGATGGAGAAGTGCACTTATTGCGTGCAACGGATCGAAGAGGCGAAGATCGCGGCGCATGTGAAGGCGGGTGCGTCCGACAAGACGCGCATCCCGCGCGATTCGTTCACCAGCGCGTGCGCCCAAGCCTGCCCATCGGAGGCGATCGTTTTCGGCGACGTGAAAGATCCCGAGAGCCGCGTTTCGAAAATAAAAATGCAGGAACGCAATTACCGGCTGCTCGATTATTTGAATGTGAGCGCACGCACGAGCTACCTGGCGCGGATCCGTAACCCGAATCCGAAAATGCCGGACGCGAATCGGATCGCAGTCGCGAGCCTTGGCCACGCAAGCCATGAGAATGGCGCGAAGCACGACCACAGCGCGATGAAACCGGAGGAGAAACCGTGAGGAGCGATTTCAGATCGCAGATTTCAGATTGCAGATTGGCGCGCGAACAATCTGCAATCTGCATTCTGAAATCGGCAATGGAATAATGGACGGCGCCACCACAGCACCAGATGTGATCGAAGGCGAAGCGTCGGCTTCCGTGGAAAGGAAGCTGAAGCGGGTGCCGCTTGTCTTGAACAAGCGAAACTTCAGCTGGATCACGGAACGCATTGCCGGCGCAGTCGAGGGCGGCGCGCCCCGCTGGTGGTGGGTCTCATTCGCGATCACTTCGATGGTCGCGATGTTCGGGTTGTTCTGTCTCGGCTACCAAATTTCTACCGGCGTCGGCACGTGGGGATTGAATCATCCGGTCGGCTGGGCCTGGGACATCACCAACTTCGTGTTCTGGATCGGTATCGGACACGCCGGTACCCTGATTTCCGCGATCCTGTTTTTGCTCAGGCAAAAATGGCGCACGTCGATCAACCGCGCGGCGGAAGCGATGACTCTCTTCGCCGTTATCTGCGCCGCGATTTTCCCGGGCGTTCACGTCGGTCGCGTCTGGATGGCGTGGTTCCTCGCGCCGCTGCCGAACAACTACGGCATCTGGCCGAACTTCCGCAGTCCGCTGCTCTGGGACGTATTCGCGGTCTCGACTTACTTTTCGGTCTCCGTCCTGTTTTGGTACACCGGTTTGATTCCCGATCTCGCGACGTTGCGGGACCGCGCCGGGACGAAGATCAAAAAACTGCTCTACGGAATTTTTGCGTTCGGCTGGCGCGGTTCGAACCGGAACTGGCGTCATTACGAAATGGCGTATCTGCTCCTGGCCGGCCTTTCCACGCCGCTCGTGCTTTCGGTGCACAGCGTTGTGTCGTTCGACTTCGCGACGTCGATTATTCCGACATGGCACACCACGATCTTCCCGCCCTACTTCGTCGCGGGCGCGATCTTCGGCGGATTCGCCATGGTTCTCACGCTGCTGATCCCGGCGCGCGCGATTTACAAACTACAGGACATCATCACGATCCAGCACATCGACAAGATGGCGAAAGTCATTTTGCTCACCGGCTCGATCGTCAGCTACGCCTACGCGATGGAATTCTTTGTCGCCTGGTATTCCGGCAACCAGTACGAGAAGTATGCGTTCTTTAACCGCATCTTCGGTCCCTACTGGTGGTACTGGTGGGTCGGCATGCTTTTCTGCAACGCGCTTTCGCCGCAACTTTTCTGGTTCAAGCGCTTCCGGCACAACATCTACGTCGTCTATTTCGTCTGCATGTGCGTTAACGCCGGCATGTGGTTCGAGCGTTTCATCATCATCGTCGGCGGGCTCCACCGCGATTTCCTGCCGTCGTCCTGGGGAATGTTTTACCCGACCTGGGTCGATATCTGGACGTTCATCGGCACGTTCGGAATTTTCCTTTCACTCTTCCTTCTCTTCATTCGCTACCTGCCGATGATCGCGATGTCCGAAGTGAAGATCGTGCTGCCGGAGGCGAATCCGCATCACGGCTCGCCTGAAGACCATCATCCCGTCGCCGCCGGAAAGGGGCTCGCTTGAGAACGCCGTTCGGAAACAAGGTTTACGGAATGGGCGCGGAATACCCGAGCGCCTCGGCCCTGTACGAAGCGGCGAAACGGGTACGCGATGCCGGTTTCAAGAAGTGGGATGTGCATTCGCCATTTCCGATCCACGGAATGGACGCCGCGATGGGCCTGGGCAAATCGTGGCTCAGCGCGTGGGTCCTCGCCGGCGGTATCACCGGATTGTTTACCGCGATTACGCTCGAGTTCGGGCCGTCGTGGTTCATTTATCCGCTCATCGTTCATGGCAAACCGACCAACTGGGCAACGGTCCCGGCCTTTTTCCCGATCATGTTCGAGCTGACGGTACTCTTCTCGGCCTTCACCGCGTTTTTCGCGATGCTCATCATGAACGGCTTGCCGCGCTGGTATCATCCCGTCTTTAACTGGCAGCGATTCAGCCGCGCGACCAACGACGGATTTTTCCTCATCATTGAAGCGCGCGATCCGCGCTTCACCGAACTCGAGGCCCGTGAGCTCCTCGAGCAAAGCGGCGGCGAACACGTAACCATCATCCACGAAGACTAACGTCATGCTCCGCGGATTCTTCCTCATCTTCCTGCTGATCGGCGTCGCGATCGTCGCGGTTTTCGGCTTCCGCGGACAGACGAGCACCGGTTCGCCGATCGAAGTTTTCCCGGACATGGTCCGGCAGATGAAAGTGCGGGCCCAGGCGCCACTGGGATTTTTCGCGGACGGCCGGGGCTCGCGTGTTCCGGTGGCGGGCACGGTGCCGATGGGATACGAAATGCCGAAGGCGAACAGTGAAGCTTCGCCCGGCACTGTTCCGGTTCCCTCGGAGATGAACGCGCAGCCGCATCTCGGCTTCAGCAGCGGGAACGATTATTTCAATACGGGAAAGATGGGAACGAACTGGGGCACCGGTTTCCCGCTACCCGTCAACGGCGACCTGATGGAACGGGGCAAACAGCGCTTCAATATCAACTGCGCCATTTGCCATGGACCGACCGCGGCCGGCAACGGCATGACGAAGCAGTACGGCCTCGCCACTGTGGTCTCGTTGCAGGACCAGCGGATTCGCGAGATGGCTGACGGCGAAATATTTGACACGATCACACATGGGAAAAACACGATGCTGGCTTACGGACCGAACGTCAGCGTGACGGATCGCTGGGCCATCATCGCGTATCTGCGCGCGTTGCAACGCAGCCAAAACGCCACGCAAGCCGACGTGCCGCCGGAACATCGTGCCGAAATGGACAAGCCGGCGGAAACGAAACCCGAAGCGAAACCGGAGCCGGCCAAGAAATGAGCGAACGATTGGACATCGTCCCAACCCCGGAAGGTGAATTCGTCGAGGCGACGCGGTTTGCGCCGTTATCGTTTCTGCTCGCGTTGCTCGGGATCGTCGGGCTCGGGTTGAGCGTGGTGGGCGCGTTCGTCTCGCCGCACCAGTTCAGTTTCTCGTGGCTCTTTGCCTTCGCCTTTTACTTCACGATGCTGGCCGGCTGTTTCTTCTGGATCATCGTCCACCACGTCGTGGACGCCGAATGGTCGGTCGTAGTGCGCCGGCAACTCGAGAATCTCGCCATGCTGCTCGCCGTGATGGCGCTGTTCTTCATCCCCATCGTTATCTTCCGCCATCATCTCTACGAATGGATGAATCTAAAGGTCGGAGTCGATCCGGTTCTCGACGGCAAACGCGGCTACCTGAACTGGCACTTCTTCCTCATCCGCTCCATTTTCTATTTCGTCTTTTTTATCGGCGCGACGCTGCTCTTCCGCAGCTTCTCGATTCGCCAGGACCGCGACGGCAATCCGGCTTATACGCTCAGCAATCGCCGGCTTGGCTTCGTGGCGCTGCCGCTCTTCGCTCTCTCGCTCACCTTCGGCGCCTACGACTGGCTCCTCGGCATCGACTACCACTGGTTCTCGACCATGTGGGGCGTTTACATTTTCGCCGGAGCCGCGGGCAGTTCGATGTCACTTCTGGTCCTCGTGATCACGGCGCTGCGCAAGGCCGGTTACCTGAAGGACACGGTCACCTCCGAGCATTACCACACCATGGGAAAATGGATGCTCGCCTTCACGATTTTCTGGGCCTACATCGGCTTCTCCCAATACATGCTCATCTGGTATGCGAACATGCCGGAAGAGACGGAATATTTTATCCGGCGAAACACGGAGTCGTGGAATGCGCTCACCCTCTTTTTGGTGATTGGGCGGTTCTTCGTTCCGTTTGCCATCCTGCTCATGCAGGGGCTGAAGAAAAAACCGCACCGGCTTTGCCTAATCGCGGGCTGGATTGTGTTCATGCAGATGGTCGATCTCTACATCGTTATCCTGCCGGCGCTCCATGGGAAAGGGGTGCTCGTCAGCATCTGGGATTTCATGCCGCTCATCGGCATGGGCGCCACCCTCGGCTTTGTTTTCCTTTGGATTTTGCGCCGGAGCTCAACCTTCCCGAATCGCGATCCGCGCCTGGTCGAATCGCTCCACATCGTTAATTAGCAATGACGCAACCGGAACCACTCCAAACTTATCAGCCGCGCTCGACATTCTCGACGTGGGTGGGGGTCGTTCTGCTCTTCGCCTTCTTCGGCCTGCTGGCGTTCGTGGCGCTGAAGGCCTCGCCGCGCGGAAACGACTACGAAAAGAAACGCGCCAAGGCTCGGGCCGAAAAATTGGACGCCGCGCAGAAGGAAAATCTAACCGCGTTGACCAGTTATGGCTGGGTCGACAAGACCAAAGGAGTGGCGCGGATACCGATTGACCACGCGATGCAATTGATGCTCGTCGAGCTGCCGAATAAGAAACCGACGGCAGCCGGGCCGATCGCCGCCGCCTCGCCGGCCGCGGCTCCCCAAACTTCGCCGGCGCCAAGCGCCGCCGCTTCCCCGGCTCCGAACGCGAGCGCATCGCCTGCCGCCAGCGCGAGCGCGACACCGGCTGCGAGTCCGACTGCGAGCACGACCCCGAAACCAACTTCAGTGGCCGGCCCCAAATCCGAAGCGCACAACCAGCCGGCGGCCGCGGTGAATCCGCCGTCGGCGCCGCCGAATACGCAGCCCGGACCGAACGCGAGCCCCGCTGCTTCGCCCCCCTCAGCCACTACGAAAGCGCAAAAGAGTCCTTCACCATCCCCTTCGCCTTCCGCGCCAGGAACGCCGTTACCCGTCCGCGGTAAAACGCCATGAGTCCGCAATCGCCCATAGATCCAGCCGAGATCCCGTTGAAAGCGCCGGGCTCTGAAGTCCCCACACCGGACGGCGAGGTAACCGCGCATGACGTCGAGCAGGTCGAGCGCGCGTTGATCGACGCTTCGACGCGTTTGCCGGTCCTGTTCTTCTACGGATCCGCGATCCTCTGGCTGTTGCTCGGCACCCTTCTCGCCGGACTTACGTCGTGGAAACTGCACGCGCCCGACCTGCTGGCGGATTGCAGCTGGATTACGTGGGGACGCGTTCGTCCCGCCCACATGAACGTGATGGTTTACGGCTGGGCCTCAATGGCCGGCATCGGCACCGCGATCTGGTTGATGGCGCGGTTGTGCCGGACGACGCTGCGCCATCCGTTGCTTCTGATAGCGGGCGGTGCTTTCTGGAATCTCGGGGTGCTTCTCGGCGTTGGTGGAATTCTGGCTGGCGACAGCACCGGCTACGAATGGCTCGAGTTCCCGCCTTATGCCGCGACCGTTCTCTTCGTCGCGTATTCGCTCGTCCTGTCATGGGCGATGCTCATGTTCCGTTTCCGCCGGGGCGATAATATCTACATCACGCAATGGTATCTGCTCGGCGCGTTTCTCTGGTTCCCGTGGGTCTATGGCGCCACCCAGATCATGCTCTTCGTCGTGCCGGTTCAGGGCGTGATGCAATCCGCCGTCACCTGGTGGTTCGCGAATAATCTTCTGTTCCTTTGGTTCGGTGCGATCGGACTCGGCACCGCGTATTACATGATCCCAAAAGTGATCGGCCGCCCGGTTTACAGTTATCACCTCGCGGCAATCGGCTTCTGGACTTACGCGCTCTTCGCGAGCTGGACCGGAATGCAACGGCTCGTCGATGGTCCGTTCCCGGCCTGGATGATTACCGCCAGCATCGCGGCGACCATCCTCACCATTATTCCCGTGGCAACCGTCGGCCTGAATCATCACATGACGATGCGCGGTTATTTCGGCCTGCTTCGTTATAGTCCGACGCTCCGCTTCACGGTCTTCGGCGCGTTCGCATACACCGCGTTCAGTTTGATGGGCGTCTTTCTCTCGCTGCGCTCCGTCGCCGGTTACGTCCATTTCAGCGAAGCGAGCATCGCCTATTCGCACCTCGGCCTGTACGCGTTCTTCACGATGATCATTTTCGGCTCGATGTATTACATCGTGCCGCGCCTCGTCGGCCGCGAATGGCGTTACGCGAGCCTGATCAAGCTGCACTTTTGGGCGTCCGCCTACGGAGTCGGCCTGATGGTGGCGATGCTTTTCCTGGGCGGCATCTCGCAGGGGAGCGCCATGCACGATGCCTCGCTGCCTTTTAGTGAAACCACGGATTCCGTCCTGCCGTATCTGCGCGGGCGGAGCGTGTCGGGCATGCTGCTCACGATCGCGCATTTCATCTTCGCGTTTCATTTTGGCCTGATGCTGTTCGGACTGGGCCGCAGTTCGAGCATGCCGACGTTTTTGAATCCGCAGGAAGAGGAGGCGGTGAAGGACCACATATGAAAGGGATAAAGGCTCTCTTTCTCGGGATCTTCGGCACGTTCGCCTTTTCGTGGACGGGATTGATGCTGATTCCGAATTTCCAGATCGGGCATCTCGATCCGCAGGTAAGCCAGGACGATGAGAACGATATTTATCCCGTGCCGAAATCCGGCATGGCGGATCGCGGGCGGAAAATCTATGCCGCGAATGGCTGCGTCTATTGCCATAGCCAGCAGGTGCGCGCTGATTACGCCGCGTCCGATATCGACCGGAAGTGGGGGACGCGCCGCAGCGCGCCGCGCGATTACATTTTCGAGCGCCCGGCAATGCTCGGCAAAATGAGACTGGGTCCCGATCTTTCGAACGTCGGCAAGCGCGCGCCTTCGGAGGACGCGAGTCCGTCGCCCTCGGCATCGCCGGAAGCGTCTCCGCCGCCAAACGCCCCGCAGGCAAATGCCGCGACCTCACCGGCGACGTCACCCGCAGCCAACGCCTCCGCTTCGCCTGCCGCTTCACCAACCAAACCAGTCGCCGCGACCTCTCCCGCGCCCTCGACATCACCGGTTGCTTCGCCGGCGGCAAACGCCGCGACCTCACCGGCAACTTCACCCGTTGCTGCCCCGGCCGCGAGCGCAGCAACGTCTCCTGCCGCTTCACCGGCCAAACCAGTCGCCGCGAACTCTCCCGCCCCGGCAGCCGCCGCTTCCGCGGCAGCGCCTTCGCCCTCAGCAAGCCCGGCGGCAACCGCCGCGACCACCGCGGACACGGCGGTCAATTCGAGCGGCATGCCGCCGCAATACTCGGCCGCATGGCACCATCTTCATCTCTATAGTCCGCGCAGCGTCCTGGCCGGTTCGACTTCCAACATGCCGGCCTACAAATTCCTCTACGAAAAGCGCCGCGTTTCTGGCGAGCGCTCCGCCGATGCCCTGAAGCTGACCGGCGCCGAGGCGCTGCCTGACGATTGGGAAGTCGTGCCGAGTTACGACGCGAAATGCCTCGTGGCTTACCTTATGTCTCTCGACCAGTCCCATGCTTTGACGGAAGCGAAGCTGATTTCGGCGCCCGCTTCTTCACCTGCACCCGCGTCGTCACCGACTCCCGCAACGGCGCCGGCATCATCACCGGCTCCGGCCAAGGAGGAAAAGAAATGAACGAGAGCGCGCCCGGTAGTCACAGCCGGCAGGGAATGGATTATGGCGAAAGTTCTGACGTGCATCAGGTGCACGCCGCGATCCAGCGGGAGAAACGCGAACCACGCGTCGGTCTCGAGCCGCTCTCGATCTGGTTGATCGCGGTCTACGGCCTCGCGATCTTTTTCGGCGGCGCGTATCTCGGCCGCTTCTCCGGCAATTTCAGCGGCGACAGCCTTGATCCGGCTCTCATCCCGCACGCGAAAACACAGGGCCCGAATGGTCCCGGCGGCGGGCAAACAACCGAACTCTCCCAGGTCGATCGGGGCAAAAAGATTTTCTCGGCGAACTGCGCGGTCTGCCATCAACCGAACGGATTGGGCGCAGCAGGGCAGGGTTATCCGCCGCTGGCCGGTTCGGAATATGTGAATGGCGGGACGCGCCGGGTGGGAATGATCGTGCTGAAAGGCTTGCAAGGTCCGCTCACAGTGAAAGGTCAATCGTTCGGCAGCGCGGTCATGCAGCCGTGGGACAAGACGCTGACCGACGCGAAGATCGCCGATGTGCTCACCTACATTCGGCAGGAGTGGGGAAACAAGGCCGGCCCGGTCACCGCCGCGCAGATCGCCGGATTGCGCAAGGAACTAGCGAGCCATCCTGATTCCTTCGTCGAGGCGGATTTGAAAGCCGTGCCGGAAGACGCCGAGCTTCCCGGCGGCGAACCGGCTGGAGCAAAACCGGCGGAAGCGCCGAGTCCCGCGCCGAAATAACTGTAGCCGCTTCACCATGCGAAGCGCGAGGGAGACGGCGCTAACACTTGCCCGCGCCGCCCACAGGGCGGCGGCTACAGAAGGCATCTCAAAAGTAGTCCGTCGCCGATTCCTCTTCACACGTCATGGTTCAACATTCCGATTTTGATGATCCCGATGTCCGCGAAGTCATTGTCGTAGGCGGTGGCATCGCCGGCTTGTCCGCGGCCATCTATCTGGGGCGCGCCCAACTCGACACACTCGTCATCGATTCCGGGCATTCCATGGCAAAATGGGAACCGGTCGTCGAAAATTATCTCGGATTTCCGAGCGGCGTCGGCGGCGAAGAGCTTTTGAAGAATGGCCGCAAGCAGGCCCGGAAACACGAGGTCCGTTTCGTCCGTGACGAAATCAGGAACGTCTCTGCCCGCGACTCGGTCTTCGTTCTCAAAGGCAAAAAGAAAACGTACCAGACCAAACGATTGCTCCTCGCCACCGGCATCTTTCATCGCCCGCCCGAGATCCCGGGTGTGAAACGATGCCTCGGCCACAGCATGTTTTTCTGCAAGGACTGCGACGGCTATCGCGTCCGCGAGAAACGGATCGCGATCGTCGGTGCGAATAACGAAGCCGTCGATTACGCGCTCGGCATGCTCCATTATTCCGCCTGCGTCATCGTGGCCACAAACGGCGCCCGGCCGCTCTGGGACAAGCGTCACGCCCGCTGGCTGGAGGAATACGAAATCCCGGTCGCGCGAAAACGCATTTGTGACGTCGACCATCGCAAGCGGAAGATCCGCGCGCTCGAGTTCGGGAACGGCGAGAGCGTGAAAATCGATTACCTCTTCACCACTCGCGGCGACATTTTCCACAACCAGCTCGCGAAGAAACTGGGCGCGAAGCTCGATTCGGACGGCCAGATCAAAGTTGACCAGTGCATGCGCACGAGCGTGCCGCGGTTGTATGCCTCGGGCTGCGTCACGCCGGCGAACTGCCAGATGATCATTGCCGCGGGCCAAGGCGCCGCCGCAGCGCAAGCGATCAATCGCGACCTGTTCGAAGAGAGTCTCGCCACGCATTCGCTCCGCCGGTTTCGAGCCGCGCAGCTCGACGAAGAAAAGACGGTGCCGGAAGTTTCCAAAACAAAACGGAAAGGCAGGAAAAAATAATGGGATTCGAACAATATCACGAGCCGGCGAACGAGCTTTCGGGGGAAACCCGGACGTTTGCCCGGATGATCACGTCGTTAGGCGAAGAGGCGGAAGCGATCAATTGGTACGAGCAGCGCATCTCGGTCGAGAAAGACAAGAGCGCTCGCGCCATCATGAAGAACGCACAGAAAGAAGAATTCAAACATTTTGCGATGGACCTCGAATGGCTTTTCCGAGCCAAGCCGGAATGGCGCGAAATTGCGCAAGGCGTGCTCTTCCAGAAAGGCGACATCGTCGAGCACGGCGAGAAAGCCGAGGAAGAGGCGTGAGCCTCATAGGACCTATAGGTCCAATACGACCTATTACAGCTTCGCGGCGATGATCTTTCCGATCGCGCGCAGGCCCTCTTCATCTTCGGCATCGAATCGATCCAGCTCCGGACTGTCGACATCGAGAACGCCGAGGATGTGCGAATCATCGCTCACCAGCGGGACGACGATCTCCGATCTCGATGCGCTGTCGCAGGCGATGTGGCCTGGATACTCGTTCACGTTCGCCACGCGAATGGTCGTGCGTTTTTCCGCGGCCGTCCCGACAACGCCGCGTCCGAATGCAATCCGCACGCAAGCCGGTTGGCCTTGGAAGGGACCGAGGACCAGCTCGCCTCCTTTCAGCAAGTAAAACCCGACCCAATTCAATCGCGGCACCGAGTGAAACAGCACCGCCGCGCAGTTCGCCATGTTCGCGACGGGATCAGTCTCGTCCTGGGTAAGAGCGGAGA
This sequence comes from Verrucomicrobiota bacterium, assembly GCA_041167305.1. Lineage (GTDB taxonomy): Bacteria > Verrucomicrobiota > Verrucomicrobiia > Chthoniobacterales > UBA10450 > AV80. The sequence continues at coordinate 3,222 of JBEEHI010000072.1, read as the reverse complement.
TCTGGATGGCCAGCTCACGATAAAATTCCGGTTTGGATAACTGGCTGAGGTCTGAAGTCGTGAACACGGGTCGAACTTAAGCCCAAGGAGCGGCGGTTTCCAAACCGCCGACGAGAAAGAGGGCGATTTCAAATCGCCCCTCCTTGTTCAAGCTACCATCTCGTCGACCACCGCGAGAAACGGGTCGATGTCGAAAGGCTTGGTGAGATAATTCCGCGCGCCGGCCGTGAGCAGGCGTTCGATCTGGCTCGGCGTGGCATCCGCGCTCAAGACGACGACCGGCACTTTTGCGGTCGCGGGTTGGTGTTGCAGTTGCCGCAGAACTTCCGAGCCGTGCATGTCCGGCAAGTTAAGATCGAGCAGGATCAGCTTCGGCTGATGCGCCTGCGCCAGCTCGACGCCGTCCTCGCCTGTCCGCGCGTGCATCAGTTTCAGCGCCGGACGAAATTCGAGGATCCGCTCGACCAGCGTGAAATTCACCGGGTCGTCCTCGATGTAGAGGACATCGCAGGACGCGGCGGCAGCAGAGACTGAGGGTGTAGGAAACCGGTCCATGCTGCCATCGCCCAGCTCCTGGGTGATGATGCCGAGCAAATCGCGCGCGGCTTTCAAAATGTGTTGCACGTCCGCATCTTTCGTGGCCGATCCGCCGAACCGCATCGAGAGCAATTCGCCAAAGCCGATGATGGCGTTGAGCGGCGCCCGCAGCTTCTGGTTGAGGTCGGCGCGGAAGGCGCGCTCGCCTGGCGAGACGGCTTCCGAAACATCGGGGGTGGGGGATGGGGATGGTTCGTTCATCACATTCATGTAGCCCGATAACTAGCAGGTTGCGTTCACGCGGCGGACCAAACTTTCGGCCCTTCTTCGACATCCATTCGCAAACCCGACGGCTCCTCGAAGCTCATGTTCCGCAGTTTCTTCACCATCTCGAGGTCGCGCCGCATTTTGTTTTTGTGCGCGCAGAAGATCAGTGCCGTCTCGTCGGTGATCAGATCGGCTTGGTAGGCCTTCATGAGCGATTGGTCGAAGCTGTGCCAGCCGAGCGTGTCCCCGGCCTCGATGATTTCCTGGAACGTCCGGTTCTCGCTCTCGCCGTAAAGCAGCGTCTCGCGCGTGCGCAGGCTGCTGCCCATGATCTCCGTCACGAGGAGGCGCCCGCCATTGATCTTGCCGACCAGCCGCTGGCTTACGACGTAGCGGACGGTGTCCGCCAGGCGCTGCCGGATTTGTTGTTCCTCATCCTTGCTGAACATGCCGAGAATGCGGTTGATCGTCTGGCCCGCATTAATTGTGTGCATCGTGCTGAAAACAATGTGGCCGGTCTCCGAAGCAGTCATCGCGATCTCCATCGTCTCGCGGTCGCGAATTTCGCCGACGAGGATCACCTTCGGCGCCTGCCGCAGCGCGGAGCGCAGGCCACTGGCGAAATCGCGGAAATCCTTCCCGAGCTGGCGCTGATTGAAGAGGGCTTTCTTGTGCGGATGGAGGAATTCGATCGGGTCCTCGAGCGTGAGGATGTGGATGCTCTGGGTCCGGTTCAGCTCGTCCAACATGGCCGCCAATGTGGTTGTTTTGCCGCTGCCGGTGGCGCCGGTAACGAAAATGATCCCGTTCTTTTCCTTGATCATCTCGCGGAAAAGCGGCGGCAGGCCGAGCTGATCGAGGGTTGGAATCGCGGTCTGCAATTTCCGCATCACGATAGCGGGCCGTCCGTTCTGCTTGAAAATATTCACGCGCATCCGGGCGAGATCGGCGAGGGCGTAGCTGCAATCGCAGGAGCCATGAGTATCGAGTTCCGCTTTGAGCCGCTCGTCTCCCTCCATCACGTGCTCCGCGATCTGGTCGATCATGGTGGAATCCAGAAGGCCGGTGGGCGTATCGATGGGGAACTCCTCCAAAACGCCGTGTTCCTCGACGACGGGCGGTTTGCCGACAGCGAAGAGCAAATCGGAAATGCCCTCGCTGCTGCTAATCATCGCTGAAAGCAGACCATCAATAAGTTGTTTGTTCACAAAAGCCGGAGAAGCCGTTATCCAATTAGCGAGAAACGTGCCCAGAGGCCCGGGGGGGAACCCGCGAAATGGAGGCACGCAAATTCCCTTGATGGCGCGATCTTTACGGGAGGATGTGCATTCTTCGCAAAAAGGCGCTTTTCAGTTGAAAACTTTGCCCTGATATTCAGTTTCACTTTCCCATTATGGACGCATCCTCTGGCCTCGCCACGCACGCCGACCATCCACCTTCGCCGGGCTCCGGCACGGCAGGCGATCATCACGACACCGGGCACGACCATCACGAGTTGCCGTTCTGGCGGAAATACCTCATCTCCACCGACCACAAGGTGATCGGCATCCAGTACGGGATTAGCGGCCTCATTTTCCTCTTCTTCGGATTCTCCTTGATGATGCTGATGCGCTGGCAGCTGGCGTATCCCGGCCAGGAAATTCCGGTCATCGGCAACCTGCTCGGCCGCATGTTCGGCCCGGGCGCCGTGGAAAACGGCGTGATGAAGGCGGAGTTCTATAACTCGTTAGGCGCGATGCACGGGACGATCATGATCTTCCTGGGCATCGTCCCGATCGCGTTCGCCGCCTTCGGCAATTTCGTGGTGCCGCTCCAGATCGGCGCGCCCGACATGACATTCCCGAAGATCAACATGGCGAGCTACCAGGCGTTTGTCGTCGGCGGTACCGTGATGTTGATCAGCTTTTTCGTTCCGGGCGGCGCGGCCAAAGGCGGCTGGACTTCCTACACCCCGCTCGCGGTCCTTTCGGATAAAGGGCCGACCTACGATCCGTTCTGGAATGGCCAGACCCTCTGGTTGGTCGGGTTCATTTTCCTGATCACGTCGTCCCTGCTGGGCGCGGTCAATTTCATTGCGACGATCATCCAGTTGCGCGCCAAGGGCATGACCTGGATGCGGCTGCCATTCTTCGTCTGGGCGCAATTTGTCACGGCATTTCTACTCCTGCTTGCCTTTCCGCCGCTCGAAGCAGCGGTCGTCATGCAGCTCATGGATCGCGCCGCGGGCACCAGCTTCTTCCTGCCAAGTGGTCTTGTCGTAAACGGCGCACCGTTGCACATCAGCGGCGGCGGCAGTCCGCTCCTCTGGCAGCACCTGTTTTGGTTCCTCGGCCATCCGGAAGTTTACGTGCTCATTCTTCCTGGCATGGGCATCGTCGCGGAAATCATCGCGAACAACACCCGCAAACCGCTCTGGGG
>JBEEHI010000071.1:0-7932 GCA_041167305.1 Verrucomicrobiota bacterium | reverse complement strand
GACGCGATGCCTCCTTCACCGGCGAATCTCGTCGCGTTACCGAGCGCTTTGCCGGATCCGAACGGCGCCTTCACCGCGAACGACCCGCAGATCGCGAGCGCGATCGGGCGCGCCCAGCAAAATCTGTTGCGCCAGCAACACCCTGACGGCCATTGGTGCGGCGAGCTGCTCGTCGATAGCACGCTGTGTTCCGATTACGTGCTCTTCATGCATTGGCTGGGGGAAGTGGACGACACGATGCAGCAACGCTGCGTGCGCCACATCCTCAAGCGCCAGCTTCCCGACGGCGGTTGGAATATTTATTACGGCGGGCCCAGCGAAGTAAACGCGTGCGTCAAAGCTTACTTCGCGCTCAAGCTCGCGGGGCATTCGGCCGATCTCCCGTTCATGCAGGAAGCGCGCGCCAACATTCTTCGGCTCGGCGGCATCCCGAAGATGAACACCTTCAGCAAGCTTTACCTCGCGCTGCTCGGGCAATTTCCGTGGCACTATCTGCCGTCGATCCCGGTCGAGATGATCCTGTTTCCGAACTGGGTTTTCTTCAACATCTACAAGATGTCGTCCTGGAGCCGGGCGATGCTGATTCCGCTCGCGATCATCAACCATTTCAAGCCGACGCGAGAACTGCCCGGGATGAAGCAGCTCCACGAGCTGTATCCGCTCGGTACTGAGCACAAGGATTTCACTCTTTCGCGCGACCCGCGTTTTTTCGCCTGGCGGAATTTTTTCCTGCGCGCGGACCACGGGCTCAAGATCGTTTCGAGGCTCGGCTGGCGTCCCATGCGGAAACGCGCCCTCGAAGAAGCCGAGCGTTGGATGGTGGAACGGATCGGCGAGGGAAGCGACGGACTCGCGGCGGTTTTTCCTGCCATGCTAAACGCGTTGATCGCGCTGCGGGTTCTCGGTTATTCGCGAAGCAATCCGATCTACGAGAAGGCCGCCAAAGATTTCGCCGGCCTCTTTGTGGACGACCCGGAAGATTTTCGGATTCAACCCTGCCTGTCGCCGGTGTGGGACACGGCGATCAATATGATCGCGCTCGGGGAATCCGGATTGCCGGCCGAGCATCCGGCGATGAAGAAAGCCGCGACCTGGCTGATCGAAAAAGAAGTCAGGGTGCGCGGCGATTGGACGATCAACAATCCGCACCCCGAAGCCAGCGGATGGGCCTTCGAATACAACAACGTCTATTACCCGGATACCGACGACACCGCGATGGTGCTGATGGGTCTGCGGCTCGCGAAACCGGATGATCAGCCGGCGCTCGATGCGCTTTTCCAGCGCGCGATCGGGTGGCAGCTCAGTTTCCAATGTCGCGACGGCGGCTGGGCCGCGTTCGATAAGGACGTGACCAAGCATTGGCTGGAAGACATGCCGTTCGCGGACCACAACGCGATCCTTGACCCGACCTGCAGCGATCTTACCGCGCGCACCCTTGAGCTTTTCGGCTACGTCAACTTCGATGCGAAACAGCGCTCGGTGCGCGATGCGGTCCGATACTTGATCGATACCCAGGATGACGACGGCTCGTGGTACGGGCGCTGGGGCGTGAACTATATTTACGGCACCTGGCAGGTGCTTCGTGGCCTGCGCGCTATCGGCGAAAACATGACGCAGGATTGGATCTTGCGAGGGCGCGATTGGTTGGAGAGTTGCCAGAACGATAACGGCGGTTGGGGCGAGACCTGCGTCTCCTACGAGAACCCGTCGCTGAAAGGCAAAGGCGAAAGCACCGCTTCGCAGACGGCGTGGGCGATCATGGGCATTTGTGCGTGCGGCGATCTCGATCGGTCGAGCGTCCAACGCGGCCTGCGTTATTTGCTTTCGACCCAACGGCCCGATGGCGCCTGGAACGAACCGCAGATCACCGGAACCGGTTTCCCGGGCGTATTCTATCTGAAGTACGACATGTACCGGCAAAATTTCCCGCTCCTCGCCCTGGCCACCTACGTGAATTACCGGAACGGCCTCGGCCATTATCCGAGTTTCTATCGCTGCTCCTAACTGGTGGATCGAGCGCTCCGTCGCTCGATGCTGAAAATGGGTGCGAAGCCGCGGAAGAAAACATCGCCCGACGGAGCGGCCGATCCACCGTTGTGGCGCTGTCCGAAGTGCCGGCGGCAGTTTGCGAATCGGAATCAATCCCACGCGTGCGGTAGCGGCTACACGCTCGCGTCCCATTTCGCGGAAAAGCCGAAGAGCGTGCGCGCTATCTTCGACAAATTGTTGTCGATCGCAAAGCGGAATGGACCGCTGATCATCCTTCCCGAAAAGACACGAATCGCTTTCCAGGTCCGCATGAGTTTCGCTGCGTTCGTCATCCGGCAAAACTGGATCGACGGGCACGTCGTCCTGGCGCGACGCCTGGAGAACCCGCGCTTTCGCCGCATCGAAACTTTCTCCCCTCGAAATCATCTGCACGCCTTTCGCTTCAAGGGCGTGGACGAAATCGATGACGAAGTCGCCGCGTGGTTTGCTGAAGCCTACCTGGTCGGCGAGCAGCGCCATCTCGCCTCCCATTGACGCGCCGCCTTCCCGGCGGGACAGTCGATATTATGGCTTACGAATTACCAAAACTCCCTTACGCCTACGATGCGCTCGAGCCGCATATCGACGCGCGCACGATGGAGATCCACCACACCAAGCATCACCAGACTTACATCACCAACGTCAACAACGCGCTCAAGGATAAACCCGATTTGGCCGCCAAATCCGTCGAGGATTTGATCAAGGACCTCAACGCGGTGCCGGAAGACATTCGCGCAGTCGTACGCAACAATGGCGGCGGTCACGCGAACCATTCGTTCTTCTGGAAAATCATGGGCCCGAACGCCGGCGGCGAGCCTTCCGGCAAATTGGGAGACGACATCAAGTCGACCTTCGGAAGCTTCGACGCCTTCAAGGAAAAAATCGCTGATGCGGGTGCGAAACGTTTCGGCAGCGGCTGGGCGTGGCTGATCAAAAACAAGAGTGGCAAACTCGAGGTCGTCTCGACACCGAATCAGGATAGCCCGCTCATGGACGGCAACACGCCGCTGCTCGGCGTGGACGTCTGGGAGCATGCCTATTACCTCAACTACCAGAACCGCCGGCCGGATTACATCAAGGCGTGGTGGAACGTGGTAAATTGGGACGCGGTCGCGAAGAATTACTGATCTTCTGTAGCGGCGGTCTATGACCGCCGAAATCTTAGCGACGGGCGGTCATAGACCGCCGCTACAGGAATGGCCTTCCTAAACGACAACTATCTAAAGCTCCAGGCCGGCTATCTCTTCCCGGAGATCGCGCGGCGGGTGCGCGAGTTTTGCGAAGCGAATCCGGAGGCGGCGAAGCGCCTAATCCGGTGCGGCATCGGCGACGTCACCGAGCCATTGCCGCCGGCGGTGATCGCGGCCATGCATCGCGCCGTGGACGAGCTAAGCGTGCGCGAAACTTTTCGCGGCTACGGGCATGAGCAGGGCCTCGAATCGCTTCGGGAAAAAATCGCGCAGCAGGATTATCGCGACCGCGGCATCGAGGTCGCCCCTGACGAGATCTTCATCTCGGAAGGATCGAAGTCCGATTGCGGCTACATCCTCGATGTTCTCGGCGAGCGAAACCGGATCGCGATCAGCGACCCGGTTTATCCCGCCTATGTCGACACGAACGTCATGGCGGGGCGCACCGGCCGCGCGGGTGATTCTGGCCGCTACGAAGGACTCACCTATCTGCCCTGCCGGCCGGACAATCAGTTTGTGCCGGAACCGCCGAAGGAACCAGTCGACGTCATCTATCTCTGTTTTCCGAACAACCCGACCGGCGCCGTGGCGTCGCGCGAGCAACTGGCGAAATGGGTTGATTACGCCCGCGCGCACGAATCGATCTTGCTCTTCGATGCGGCCTATGAGGCCTATGTGTCCGATCCGAAAATTCCGCATTCGATTTTCGAGATCGAAGGCGCACGCGAATGCGCGGTGGAATTTCGCAGCTTCTCGAAGAACGGCGGATTCACCGGCGTGCGTTGTGGATTCACTGTCATGCCGAAGACACTGCTGGCGCGAACGGACGACGGCCGAAAGTTGCCGCTCCATTCTCTCTGGCATCGTCGTTGGAGCACGAAAGCCAACAGCGTCAGCTATCCTGTGCAACGCGGAGCGGAAGCGATTTACACCGCCGAGGGAAAAGAGCAGGTGCGTCATCTCATCGATCATTACATGGGCAACGCGCGGATTCTGCGGGAAGCAGCCGAGCGCGCGCGACTCCAAGTTTACGGCGGAGTGAACGCGCCGTACATCTGGGTCCAGACACCGGCTGGCCTGACGAGCTGGCAAATGTTCGACCGGATGTTGCAGGATTTGAACGTTGTCGTCACGCCCGGCAGCGGCTTCGGCGCCTGTGGCGAAGGGTTCTTCCGGATTTCCGCCTTCAACAGTCGGGAGAATGCAGAGGAAGTCGCGCGCCGGCTGGCCACTCTCAAACATTGAACGTCGCCCAGCTTCAAGGAGGGCCGGTTTGCAACCGCCGTCTTGCAGGTCGGCGATTTCAAATCGCCGCTCCTTGAGGTCTTGTCCCCGCGCGACGCCGCGCGTATTTTCGCGTTCGTAAAACCATGGCCGTAACCACCGAGAATCTCCCGCAGCTTTATCGCTTTTGTTTCCTGATGACGGGAGACGTCGCGAAGGCGCAGGCCGCTTTCCAGGACACGGTGCGCGAAGCGGCCACGCGCGCGGCGAATGACGAGCCGCCGCCGGACCGGCTGTGGTTTTTCAAAGATGCGCGCTGGCGTTGCCAGGCCCTGGGCGAGCAAGGCATCCAGGCTGAACCCGGAATGATGGAGGAAGTGGAGATTTCGCCCACGGCTCCGGTCCAGATCGAGCAGCTCGAGCCGGCCCAGCTCGCGCTCTGGATTTCGGCCGCGCCCGAACCGCAACGGAGCGCGCTCGCCCTTTTCTATCTCGATGAATTCAGCCTCCCCGAACTGCTCGATCTGCTCGAAATGAAAGCGGGCGAACTTTCGGAATTCATTTGTAGCGGGCGCCGCCAATTCCAGGCGTGGCTCGATTCCACGATTGCCTATTACGAAGGAGAAGCATTCGATGCCGGACAAGTCTGAGCTGCTGCTCGGTTGCGCGCCGATCACGGAAAAGCCCGGGATGGACCGCGCGATGCGGGCCGCGGTCAATCGGGCGCGGCACGGCAAGAAGGCGGCGACGTTCCGCCACCAGCAGGTGTTCGACGCGTCGATCGCGAAGCTGGTTCGCGCGATCCCGGTGGACGAGCAACTCGCGGAATGGTTCGTGAACGAGAACCTGATCCCGGTCGTGCGGCGCGGCTGGAAAAAGATCGTGCGCAATCCAGTGGTGATCGCGATTGCGATCGCCGCGCTCGTGATTGGTGCTGTCGCAGCGTATCGCGTTTACGAGCATCTCAACGATTTTCCGGGCGCGGACAAAGCGCGCCGCCTGCTGACGGTGGGCGCTTCGAACCGCTCCGTCCTTCTCGATCCGTTGCAAACGGACGCCGGTTCCTTAAGCGATCTCTTTTTTCTAAAGCACCGGCTCGAGCATTACGACGTGCCGGCGGAGTTCGCGGAATTCAAGACGCTCGGCGCGCGCGTTTTCGATGATGACGAAGTGCGCCGCGTGGCCCAGATCTGGATCAAGGAAAAGCGCATGCAGTTCTTCCTGTTTCCCGCCGAGCCCGACAAGCAGGGCAAGGTCACCGATTTTTCCGACTGGCGGTTCGTCGAGTTGGAAGGCTGGACCGGTGTGGTGACGCAGCGCAACGGCGTTTGTTTCATGGCTGCCCTCCGCGGCGGCGAGAAAGAGCTCAAGCCGTATCTGGAAAAGAAGAAGCAGTGAGTCGAAATGGGCGAGGGGAGTGCCAGAGGGGAGAATCGAACTCCCGACCAAGGGCTTATGAGTCCCCTGCTCTACCGCTGAGCTACCCTGGCATACGGGGCAAATTCAATACCGCTAGCCACGCACATGTCAACGGAGGCGCGCGTCGCTCCTGTCCTGTCATTCTGAGCGGAGTTTTGCAAAAGCAAAACGTAGTCGAAGAATCTCTAAATTTTTCCGGGCGGTCGTTGCGCAGAAATAGTCAGAGATGCTTCGACTTTCGCTCAGCATGACAAATAGGGAAGGGCGCTGAGAATAGGGCGTGAGCGAACTTTATCTCGAAGACCTGCACGTCGGAGACTGCTTCGGTTCGGACACGATCGAGGTCACGGAAGAAAGCATCGTCGCCTTCGCGCGCGAATTCGATCCGCAACAATTCCATCTCGACGCCAGGGCGGCCGAGAAAAGTATTTTCAAAGGTTTATCGGCGAGCGGGTGGCACACCGCCGCGATGAGCATGCGATTGTTTATCACCGGCGAGTTGAAGGTCGCGGGTGGTTCCATCGGTCTCGGGGTCGACGAACTGCGCTGGCCGCAGCCGGTCCGGCCGGGCGATGTCTTGCGCCTGGAGACAGAGATTCTGGACGTGCGCGCCTCCAAGTCGAAACCGGATCGCGGCATTATCAGAATTCGCAATGTCACCACGAATCAGCGCGGCGAGGTCGTGCAGACCTTCATGGCTTTCGTGATGGTTCAGCGCCGCCCGCCGGCGGAGTGATCAGGACGCTTCCTGCTCCGCGAGCTTCTTGCAGCCGGCCAGGTCGAGCTTGCCCGAGGCGAGCACCGGGATCGCGTCCACGCGGCGGATGATTCGCGGAATCCACAAGTTCGGCACGCCGGAATCCGCCAGGGCCGTGCGTAACGCGGGCAAATCCAGCTCGAGACTGCTGAGCAACACCAACGCCTCGCCTTTCGCCGCATCCGATACGCCCATGACCGCGATCGATCGCTCGGATTGCTCCATGCTCAAGGTCACGATGATCTTTTGCTCGATGGTTTCGTGCGGCACCATTTCGCCGCCGATCTTGGAGAAACGCGAGAGCCGGCCTTCGATGTAGAGAAATCCGTCGTCGTCGAACCGGCCGATGTCGCCGGTCTTGAACCAGCCGTCGCGAAGAACGTCGGCGTTTTGCTCCGGCGCGTTGAGATAGCCCTCGAAAACATTCGCCCCGCGGACCCAGAGCATTCCGGTTTCATGGAGCGATCGCTTCTCGTCGGTTTCGGGTTCTCGAATTTCCGCGGCGATTCCCGGCATCAATTTCCCGGTCGAACCGAGGCGGTTCGAGGGTTGCACGTTTTGGCCCGGTTGCGTTGGCTTCAACTCCGGAAGATTCACGCTGACAACCGGCGAGGTCTCCGTGAGCCCATAGCCTTGCAACACTTCCTTTCCGAAACGCGCTTCGATCGCCTGCGCCAATTCGTCCGGCAATTTTTCCGCGCCCGTAATGAGCAATCGCAGGCTGCGCAACTGCTCCGGTTCCGCTTTCCGCAAATACGCGCGCAGAAAGGTCGGCGTCGCCAGCATGACGGTGACCGAATACTGCTCCACTAATTCGGCAATCTTCTTCGCCTCGAGTGGATTCGGGTAAGTGACGGCGCGCACCCCTTCGATGAGCGGGTACCAAAGCGTGACGGTGCAGCCGAAGCTGTGGAAAAACGGCAGCGACGCGAGGACCAGCTCGTCTTTCTTCGCGTCGAGGAAGACCGCGAACTGCGAGACGTTGCCGAGGATGTTGCGGTGACTTAGGGCCACGCCTTTTGGTTTGCCCGAGCTGCCGCTGGTGAAGAGCAACACCGCTTCCGCGCGATCGCCCACGCGCGGCAGCTTCAGCAGCCCGGCGAGCGCCGATGAAGGCAGCACGATCGCCAGGATCCACCAAAGAAGGATGTTCTTCTTCATCGGCGGCAGCACTTCGTCGAGATGGATCACGCTGGGCGTCCAGGGAAAATCCTCGAAGCGCTTGGCCATTTGTCGGGCGCTGATGATGGTCGTCAGGCCTCCCTGTTCCTTGGCGGATTCGATCGAGTCGCGCGGGCTGGTGAAATTCAGGTT
>JBEEHI010000070.1:0-11338 GCA_041167305.1 Verrucomicrobiota bacterium | reverse complement strand
TCTTGGTCAGCAGGGATTTGCGCCGGCGATTGTGCGCGCGAATCCAGCCGCCCCAGTAAATCTTGTGGAAGAACCAGTTCATGATCACGAGCAACACGATGACGGCGAGCAATCCGGTCGCCGCCTGGAGATCGAGTGCCGGCACATTATCCGAGAGCGAACCGACGATGCCGACGGCGATGAGCCACGTGACGAGGGTCGCGCCGAAGGCGACTCCCGCGCCGAGCGCGACGGGCCGGCGGTGCGTCTGTTTCGCGCCGACCATGCTCGCTGTGATGGCGGCCAGGACCAGGATGCATTCAAGGCCTTCCCGGAAAACGAGGACGCCGATATCGAGGAACGCGACCGTGGGACTGGTGTTGGGCCGCATCGGATCCGGTGCGCCGTGCTCGGTCAGCCCCTGCCAAATGAGGATCGCTGCGACAGCCGCCGCGGCGACCGAAAGGATCAGAGCGAGGATAGTGGAATGGCGTCGCGGCACCGCGTTCACAAAAGGAAGCTAACATAGCAAGAGCGGCGCTGCTGCCGGTCGATTGCCTTTTTTTAGCGGAGCCTTGCGCTTCCACTCCTGCTCGTGATCCTGATCTTACTCATGATCCTTCCGGCAGCGCCGCATTCGGAAAGATCATGATCAGGATCAGGATCAGGAGCAAGAGAAGCGCGGTCCCCGCGCTTACCTTGTGATTTGCCGCTGAGCGCGTAACTTTTCCAATGCGAGGGCGGATTCATCGAACGGCTGGTTTTACTCTGGTCGAGCTGGCCATCGCGGTCGTGATCATGGTTGTGCTCATGATGCTGGCGGTCCCGAGCATGAACGGGGTCCTGGCCGACCGGCGTTTGCGCAAGTCGCTCGATGGGTTCAACGCGATCGTCCGGGAAGCGCAGGAGCGCAGTGTCTCAGAGCGGCGGCCTTATCTGATCGTCTGGCACGACGGCAAGGTGGGACTGCGTCCGGAAGGATTTGCCAAAGGCGAAGGTGGGGAGCCGGTTGTAAAAATGAAGCTGGAAAAAAACGAGTCGTTCAAGGTCTCCTTTCCGGCAGCACTCGTGGAAGCGCCGCCGGAATGGATTTTTTGGCCGTCGGGAAATTGCGAACCGGCCGTGGTAAATTATCGCGGGAAAGATGGGAGCTGGACGGCGACTTACTCCGCGCTCACAGCGCGCCCTGAAATGGTAGCTTATGTGGCGAAGTAAACGCGCGCGCGCCGCGTTCGCGCTCTACGAGGTCCTCATCGGCCTGGCGATTTTTTCCGTCGGCGTAATCGCGCTCGGGCGGTCCGTCCAAAATTGTTTGAACGCGAGTGGGATCAACGCCGAAGAAGACCGGGTCCGCCAAATCCTGGCCAATCGGATGGCGGAACTGCAGGCCACGCCCGGGTTTCCGGACGCGAAGAAGGAAACGAAAGTGGCGACCGGTTACGGTGATATCCTTCTGGTGCAAAAGTCCGTTCCCTCACCGATAAAAGTCGAGGCCAATACCGAAGTAAACGGGATTAACCTGGTGACGTTGTCCGCGGAATGGAAGCGCGGCGGCGCGGCGCAATCGCGCAAGATACAATTCTATGTTTACCGGCCAGGATAAACGCGCACGCCGGGGCGGCTTCACATTGCTCGAAATCATCCTGGCCGCGGCCATCCTGGGGTTGATGTCGATGGCGATCTTTCGTTTCGTCCAGGCCAACATCGCGGTGCTTCGAATTTCAGCGACACAAAGCATGGAAGAGTCGCGTTATGCCGGGCTCCTGGCACTTTTGACCGCGCAATGGCAGGACCTGCCGACCGGTGCGGGCGCGCTCGCCGGAGACACCTACAAATTCAACGACCGGCCACGGGATGAAATCGTCTGGTCGTGCAGCGCCGGGCCGGGTTTGTTCACGCGCTATGCGGGCGGTGAGTTCACGGTGCGGATGCGTCTGCGGCCCATGAAAGAAGGCAGCGACCGCTTCCAGCTCGGCTGTTACCGCAAACCGCGAGACGAGGCGGAAGGCGCTGACGAGAAAGAAACCTGGGTGCCTCTCATCGATGACGTAAGCGGTTTGCGGATTCGTTATTTCGACACGCGGCTCAATGCCTGGGTCGAACGCTGGACCGATACCGGAACTCTGCCCCGTCTGATTGAGATGATCATCCAGCGTCCTAACCAGCCCGATTGGCAGGCGATTGTCGCCCTGGGCCGGACTCCGCTTTAATGATTGCACCTAACCTAACGAGAAGAAGCCGGGCCCGCGCGGCTGCCATCATGCTGGCGCTCTGGGCGCTTTTTTTGTTGAGCGCGATGGTGATTTCCTGGGCGCTCGACATCAACGCGCGTCTGGCTATTTCGGGCAGCGCGAATCGGTTGCTCGAAGCGGAGGCGATGGCCTGCTCTGGAGTTGAGGTCTCGATGCATCCATCGGTGAAATCGGGTTCAACCGCGCTGCGAGGATCGTTTCCACCGAATCAAAGCTTTGAAGCACGAATCACCGGGGAAGGCGGCAGGTTGAACTTGAAATTCCTGCTCGCGGGCGAGAACCCGGTGTACCTCGAGGTGTTGCGCAAATATTTGGAAGTAAAAGGCGTCGATCTAAACGAGCGCGACCGAATGATCGATTGTCTGCTGGACTGGGTGGACCCGGACAATCTCGTGCGCGTTAACGGAGCGGAAGACGAACCCGGTTACAAACCCACGAATGGTCCGCTTAAGACTCTGGAAGAGTTGAAACGAGTGAAAGGGTGGGAGGAGTTCACCTCGCAACCGAATTGGGACGCGGATTTCACTTTGAACAGCACCGATGCCAGGATCGACATCAATTCGGCATCGCGCGATGTGCTCCTCTCGCTGCCGGGGTTCACGGAGCTGATGGCGGATCGTCTTCTCCAGATGCGCCGCGGACCGGACGATATCGAAGGGACCGAGGACGACTTGAAGTTGGATCCGGGTCTCATCCAAAATGCGCTTGGTTTTCGTCAGGATCAGTTTAATCAGCTAGCCGGTTTGATCACGTTTGATAGTCAGGTGGTGCGAATAGTGAGCATCGGCAAATCGGGACCCGTGTCCCGAACTGTTCGAGTGGTGATCTACAAAGTAAGCGGCAATATCCGGTTATTTCCGGGGACGTGGAAGGAGTATTAGTATCGAGCCGGCGACAAAACGCATTTACGTAATCCCTTCCGCGATCGGCTGGGACCTGGTGCGCTTCGCTGAGCACAGCGGCGCCTGGGAAGTGCGGGCTGTGGCGAGCATCGAGGAAGCGGCCGATGTGCTCCAGCCGGAGGACGACATCGTCCTGTCTTTGCCCCTCGATCTGGTGCTCGCGCAACGCATGCGCCTGCCCACGACCGACGCGGCGGAGTTCGGCGAGATGGTGCGCATTCAAATCGAGAAGGCGATGCCGTATTCGCCGGAGGAAATGACGACCGATTCCGAACTGATCTCGCAGACAGAGGAGGGGAGCGTGATTTCGGCCGTGGCCGTCAACAACGAGAAGTTGAACGAGCTGGCGGCGCCGCTCCTCGCGCGCGGGTTGATCCCGAGCCAGGTGACGATTTATGCCGGACAACGCGCGGCGACGCATAGCCCGGAAGGCACCTCCCTTTTCATTTATCGGGAGAACGAAGCGATCGTGTGCGCGATCGCCGAGGAAGGAAAAATCAGTTTCACCCACAGCCTCGACGGCGCGGACGCGCTCCAACTCCAGCGAGACCTCCCCCAATTGACCTTGAGCGCCGAGCTCCAGGGGATCAACACTTCCGCTCCGCGCGTTTTGCTCGCGGAAAATCTTTACGAATTCCGCGACACCGTGGAAGGAATTTTCGCCACCAGCGCCGAGCTCATCGCCGTGGAAGTGCCGCCGGCGGAAACGCGCCTCAATCTGCTTCCGGAAAGCTGGCGCGCCCGCCGCGCTCAACTCGTTAGGCTGAAACAATGGAAGAAGCGCCTGTTGATCGGCGCCGCCGCTTACGCCGCGCTCCTGTTGCTCTTTTTCGCCTATCTCCTGATCCTTCGCTTTCAGATTGGAAGGCTCGACAAGAAAATCTCCACCGACGCACCCAAAACGGACTTCGTCCGGGCGACGGAAGCGAAGTGGAAGGCGCTGGCCCCGGCGATCGACCCGCATTATTACCCGATCGAAGTCCTCCTCCATTTGTTCGATAGCCTGCCGTCGGCCGACGTTCGCATCACGACCTTCAATCAATCGGCCCGGCAAATCTCGGTGGACGGCGAAGCCAATTCCGCCGCGCTCGCCTACCAGTTCGCCGACAAGGTGAAAAAGAATCCCGAACTGCAAACGTTCCAGTTCGAATTGGGCGCTCCGAAATTGTTGCCGAACGACCACGCGCAATTCCGCCTTGAGGGAAAACCGAGATGAATATTGCCACCTGGTATCAACGGCTGAGTCAACGCGAGCGTATCCTCAGCGCCGCCGTGGCCGCCGTGGTTTTTCTGCTCCTGAACTGGTTCGTCTGGAGCAAATTAATGGAATCGCTGGACCAGGCTCGCACTGATCTCGCGGCGCGGCGCGATACCCGCAAAGTGCAGGAAGTCTTCATCCGGGAGCGCGCTCTTTGGGAGAAGCGCGCCCAATGGCTCAAGGAACACCAGCCCACTTTGAAAGGTCCAGGCGAAGCTTCGACGCTGCTGGACCAGATCAAACAGGTCGCCGGCAAACATAACGTGGTGATCGAAAACCCGGCGATCGGGACGAGCGATGCCACCCCGGAGCGCCAGGCGGTTTTCGCTTCCTACGAAGTGAAGAGCCCGTGGCCGCCCCTCGTTAAGTTTCTTTACGATGTTCAACAGCCGGAATCGTTCGTCGTCTTCGAAAGCATCACGCTGAACATCGACCCGGCGGATCCCACGGCGATGCGCGGCAAGATGAAACTGGCGCGCTGGTTTGCGCCCGCGGGAAAATAACGATGTTCGAACAGGACGCGTTCCGTTATTGTCGAAACTGAAACTGGTTCCCAAGATGAAAACCAAGAACCTCGCCGTTGCTCTCCTCGCCAGTGTCTCCCTACACATACTCCTCGCCGACGATGTGCCGAAGGCATATACCTTCGCGCGTTACCAGGGGATGATGGATCGCTCTCCCTTCGCTGTGGCCACGGCGGTCGCCGCGCCGGCCGCGACCCCAAATTTTGCGAAGGACCTTTACGTCGCGAACGCTGCCCATTCGAAGGACGGCGATTTTGTCACGATCGCCTCGAGCGCGGACAAGACTTTCAAGAAATACCTGACGACGACCAAGCCCGAGGACGGGTATGCCATTACCAACATCGAGTGGTCGGAAAAAATGGGCGCGACCAAAGTCACTATTTCGAAAGATGGACAAACGGCGACGCTGGCCTTCAACGAGGCGCTTCTGAAAACCACGGCCGCTGCCGGCCAGATGCCACCCCAGCAGCAGATGCAGCAGCAACAGATGCAGACCCAGCCGATCGTGCCGCAGCCGAACGCGATCGCACCGCAGCAGCCCAATGTGATTCAGCAACAGCGGCCGGCGCCGATCCCGCAACTACCGACACCGCCGCCTCGTGTCCGCGGCGTCATTCCGAAAAATCCGTCGGCAGGGGTGACGCCATACCAGGCGCCGACAGCGGCGCCGACACCGGAAGTGGAATTGTAGGAGTCGTTAGGCCGAGCTGCGCGACAGAGCCTCGTCCCTTCAGGGTTACTACTGACCCCAGTCGTCGTCGGCCGTATCGGCCTTGCGATCTGGACCGGCTGAATAGAGATCGTACCCGGTAGGATTTTTCCGGCCCGGGCTAAGGTAGATGTAGTTGCTCCCCCAGGGATCTTTGGGAATCTCTTTGAAGAGCTGGTACCAGTGGGCCGGTCTCGGATCGGTGGAAGGCTGGGTGACCAGGGCCTGGAGACCTTGTTCGGTAGTGGGCGCGAAACCGTTCAGGCTTTCGTAAAGCTTGATTTGCGTTCCGATCGACTGAACGTCGGCTTTGACCGCGACGCCTTTTGCCACGCCGGTCGTGTTGCCCAGTTTGCTAACGGCGACCCCGAGCAGGACGACGATGATGCTGATGACCAGCATGATTTCCAAAAGGGTGAAAGCGCTCTCTCGTTTTTTCATTCTCGTTTAACGGTCCGTCTGTAGTTGGTAATCTGTTTTATCCCAGAGATACTTCAATTGAATCTGGGTGGCGCGAATCGCGGAGGCCGGGGTGCCGGCGCCGCCGATGATCACGAGATCATTCGTGCCCGCTTTCAAATTGGCGGCGGGAATCAGTTTCTGCGCGCGCAACCAGCCCGTGTATTGGAATCGCATCCCGCGGAGGAGCGACGCGGTCTGTCCGCGGTAAGCCGGATCGGCCAGGTCGGGAAGCGTAATGGTGACGGGGCCGAGACTTTCGCCGTTGACGAAAATCTCCGGCGGCGCGGCGATGTTCGGGCTGGCTACCTCGAAGGTTACCAGTGCCAGGAGCGGTTGCGATTCGAGGCCGAACTGAAACGCGGCGCCTTGCGACACGCTCGCGCCGATGCGGATCGTCTCGTCCGCCAGCGAAGCGGTCACGGTCCCGAAGCGCTCGCTGTCCTGCGCGGCGGCGTGAAGCGGCGCCATGGCGGCAAACGGCTCGGGAATCAGGTCGCGATGCTCCGCGCTCACGGGATGAAGCACCTCTGCGCTCGCCATCCAATCGAGATACGCGCCGCGCACCGTTTTCCCGTCGCCCGGAACTTCGATGTCGACAGTGGATGCGCCGACCATCGGAATCATCACACTTTCGGAAGTCGGAAGTCCGATGCCGGCGCCGAGCGGGCCGGATTGCATCACCACCGTGCCGGATTCGTCCCACGCGATGAGCTGCGGTTTCTGCTCGGCGTTGTCATCAAAAAAGAGCCGGAAGAAGAGGACCTGCGCTTCGGTGTTTGGACGGGCGAGGCGAATTCGAAAGATCGTCTTCTGCGGAATGCCCGCGGTTTTTTCTCCGGACACGATCGAGATCGCTTCGACCCATTCGGGACTCACCTGCGGTTTCGAGTTCGCCGCCGGAATCTGGCGGAGATCGATCCACGCGCTGTCGATCTTCCTGGCCGCGGTTTTCGACGGGCCCGCGGAAAGAGCCTCGCTGAAAACTTCCTGGCCGCGTGTCGACGAGACCGCAAAGACCAGGAGGAAAAGCGCGGCGACCCGTGAAAACATTTGCGGCCCGAGACTACCTCAAGTCGGTCGAACCTGCAAACTATGCGTCATTTCAAACACGGCCGAGAGAATACTGTAAACCACGAAGCCGACCACGATCGCGATCAGGACGATAATAACGGGCGGGATCAAAGCCGAAATCGTTTGGACCGTCCGGTCCAGCTCGCGCTCATAAACGTCGGCAATGGTTTGCATCGTTTGGGAGAAATGGCCGGTCTGTTCGCCCACCGCCATCATGTCGGTAAGCAAATCGGGAAAAAGCTTCTGCGCCGTCAGCGCGGTAGAGAGGGTAGCGCCATCGATCACGGCGCGGCGCACCTCGACCATCTTGACTTCGAGATAGCGGTTGCCGGCGATCTCCGCCACGAGATCGATCGCGCGCAGCAGCGGGACTCCGTTCTCCATGAGAGTGCCGAGGGTGCGTGAGAATTGCGCGTAGTAGCGGTGCCGCATCACGCGGCCGTACCCCGGGATCAGGAGCCGGAAACGGTCCCAACTGATTCTGCCTTCGTCCGTGCGGACGAACGCGCGGAAGGCGATGACGAGTCCGACCAGGATGACGAGACCGAGCCACCAGTAGGTGGTGATGAGATGATTTACGCCCAGAAGAATCTGGGTCGGGAGCGGGAGAGCTCCGCCGTTTTGCGACATAAAGCCCACTAATTGTGGCACCATGAAAGTGATGAAAAGCGTGATGAGCCCGGCGCCGGCCAGCGCCAAAAATGCCGGATAGATCAGCGCCTGCTGGACGCGGTCGCGCAGATTTTTCGCCTGCATCAGGTGCTCGACGAGGCGCGCCAAAATATCGGGAAGCGCCCCGCTCGCTTCGCCGGCCGCGACGAGGTTCACGTAAATCGGCGGGAAGACGCGGGGAAAATCTCGGAGGGCTTGGGAAAAACTCCGGCCGTCCACGAGGGCCTGGTGCAGACCGTGCGTCATTTGTTGCACGCGCGGTTGCTTCAGTCGCTTCTCCAGGATGGACAAGCCTTCGTCGAGCGTCATGCCGGCCTTGAGGAGATGGCCGAGTTGTTCGGTGAAAATCAGCAACTGGGTGTGCGGGATTTTCAGTTTCTGCGTCGGCGCGGGCAACGTCGCGGCTATGATGGGCTTGGTGGCCGGTGCCGGAGCGCCATTCTTCGCGCGTTTCTCGGCCGGCGCGGGCGCGCTGCCGACCAGCTCGATGCGCACCGGCATGTAATGCAATTGCTCGATCTGCCGGATCGCCACCGCGCGGTCCGGGCAATCGAGCACTCCTTCCACTAAACCGCCCTGCGCGTTCCGCGCCCGATAAGAAAATTGTGGCATGCGAAAAAGTTCTGCTGCATCGCGAACGTATCGCGCAGTTGCGAGATCGTCTAGCGGGGAGCAATCCTGTAGCCGCTTCGGAAAACGAAGCGGCTACAGGAAAATGTTAACGGCGATTTTCTAGGGCGCGGCGCCGCGATCGTAGATTTCGACCAGGCCGTTGCCGGTGGTGTTGCCGAGTCCCGCGAGGATCGCGGTGTAAAGTCCCGGCGGGAGCGTCACCGAGATGGCGGACTCGGCGCTGTTGCCCGGTGCGAGGCCAGCCGCTGCTATTTCCGCGGCCTGGCTCGGATTGTCCTGCCAATCGTTGTTCGTGTAGAGGAGCGCGCCGTCTCCGTTATGGAGCTCCAGCGTCGGATTTGCCAGAACGTTGGGAACGCCCACGGCGGAGAGGCTCGGTCCGAGACCACGAATGATAATTCGATCGGGCATGTTCGAATTGCCGAGGATGAACCCGGCAATGATGCTGTCTCCCGGCGTGCCGCCGACGAAACCGCGCGTGCTGATGTTCGACAATTTCGACGCCGACGCTTGATCGAGATCATAGACTTCGATCAAGCCGATGCCGGTCGAACCGCCGTTGCCTCTAATGATTCCGGTGTAGGACCCCGGCGCGAGGACAATATCGATAGCCGATTCGAGATCGTTGGTCGGCGCGAGACCAGTCGCCTTGATTTGGGTTTCCTGGGTGTCTCGCCAGTTATTATTCGTGATGGTCGCGAAGGAGCCCGGGCCATGCAGCTCCAGCACCGGATCAGGAAGCGGATTCGGAATGCCGAAGCGTTTCAGGTCTGGGCCGATTGCGCGCACAATCACGTGCTTGGGTCCGGTGCCGGTAATAATGAAACCGCCGATGCCTACCTGGTCGCCGGTCAGGACGTTCAGGCGAGTCGAGAGGTTAATGGCCTGGGATGCCGGAGCGGCGGTTGGCGTGGCCGTGGCCGTGGCGGTAGCCGTAGGCGTGGGACTCGCGCTCGGCGTTGGCTCCGGTTCTGGGAAACTCGCGACGAAATCGGCGCGCTCGTTCTTATTCGTGATCACCACCTCCTGACTCGGCGGCGTGTAAACGTAACCGAGGCCGGAAGGAGTGACGGTGTACGGACTCTCCGGAACAGGCGGGAGCCCCGGGAACGAATAAATGCCCTGCGCGTCGGTGGTGGTCACAACAGTAGTACCATCAGGCTTGGTCAATGTGATGGTCACGCCCTCGACCGGGTCGCCGTCCGTGGTCGTCACCATGCCCGAAATCATGAAGCCCTGGCCTTGTCCGATGACATTCGAGCCGCCGGCGAACGAGACCACCCAACCATCGTCACTCGCGCTTGGCTCTTCCTGGAATGCGCCGGGCGTGGTGGGGAAATCATTAAATCCTGTCGCGAGCGAGGGTCCAAAGCAGGGCTCTTGTCCTTGGTCGCAGCAGGGGCAATCCGATCCCGTCCAACCGCCGACAACCGGGTTGCCCCCGGCATCAAGGCCGATAGCCTCGCCCTCATCCTGCCGGCTGCCGCCGAGGAACGATGAGTAAACCAGCGAATTGTCGCCGCTGGCGTTCGTGTTGAACATGGCGACAAACGCGTCTCTTGTTTGCGGCGGCGAGCTTCCCGGGCTGCTGCCGGGCTGCGGCTGGAATGCGTCTTTGGTTGGGAAATTGACCGGGGTCGGTGATGGCGCGCCGTTGGGAGCATTCGGTCTGCCTCCAATTGTCGCGGTTGGGGTAGCAGTGGCGGTGGCACTCGGCGTTGGTGTCGGGACAAAAGTCGATTCCGTCCAGCCCGTGATGTAGGCGTTGCCCAATAAGTCCACGGCGACAGCCGCGCCGTCGATCCTGTCGACGCAGTTGAGGCATTCAGAAACGCCGTCTCCCTCGTTTTGGTCTCCGCCGATCAAGGTCGAGTAAATCAGATCGGAACCATCCGGTTTTAATCTCGCCAGGAAGGCGTCGAACCCGCCGTTGTTCTGTTGCTGGAAGGCGTTGGCCGTAGTGGGAAAATCAATTGGGCCCGCAAACTGATTGACACCTAACGACGCGCTGCTCGAGTTTGAATATCCAGCCACATACGCGCTCCGATCCGTCCCTAGCGCAATACTCCACGCGACGTCTGTTCCTACTCCGCCCAGATAGGTAGAATAGATGAACTGAGTGCCGGCTGGATCCACTTTCGTGACGAATGCGTCGGTCGTGTTCCCATCCCCTCCCGGGTTCTTCTGGAAAGCATTGTCGGTTATCGGGAAGTGGATGGCTGGTGTCGCACTCGGCACGGGTCCGTCCGTTGTACTTGCGCTTGTATTTGGGCCCGGACTCGGACTCGGGGACGGACTTGGACTTGGCGAAGGCGAAGTACTGGGAGTGGGGGTCGGGTCTGGCGCGGTCGAGTTGGTCGCGCCCGTGACATAAGCCGCCCCGTCAGCGTCCACCGCGACGCCGAACGCTACGTCGTTGTTGGGACCGCCAATGTAGGTCGAGTAGACGCGGAATTGGCCAGAGGCATCGATCTTCGCCAGGTAACCGTCGAAACTTTCGAAGTTGTGGAAGTGCTGGGTGCGGCCGTCGATTTCTCCCTGGATAGGATGAGTGGTGGGGAAAGCGAACGAATTGGTGTAGCCCACCACGTAAACATTGTTATTCTTGTCGACCGCGATCCCGCGGCCCACGTCGGTTCCGTCCGCACCGCCGAAGAAAGTCGAGAAAACGAGCTGATCGCCGGCGGCGTTCAGCTTGGTGATGAAGCTGTCGGAGTCACAGCACGCATCGGCCAAATGGGGTTGCATCGCGTTTCGCGTGGGGAAATCCGGCGAGTAGGCCCAGCCGGTGACATAGACATTACGATCCGCATCGAGGGCCACGCCATAGGCACCATCATCGCCGGCGACGATGGTTTCAGAATTGATGTCGATTT
>JBEEHI010000069.1:0-4488 GCA_041167305.1 Verrucomicrobiota bacterium | reverse complement strand
CGGCCGAAGTTTCCGCCTTCTTCTCCTTGCGCTTCTCGTCGGCTGCTTTTTCCGCGTCCGTCTTTGGTCCGAGCTTCACCGTCTTCGCTTCCAGCGTTTGGTCGGACATCTTCCAATACGAGCCGCGTACTTCCTCATTTGCGACCATGTCTTTCACGGTGGCTGGTGCGCCCGCCTTGGTGACGACGGTCTTGTCCGTGATCTTGAAAACGCGCGATTTTTCCTTGCTTGCGATGGTGAACGTCTTCGCCTTCTGATCCACCGCGGAAATCATTCCGTGGAAGGGAATGGCGCGGGCCTTGGTCGCATCGGTCGTGGTGTTCGCCGCTGGTGAGGAGGCCGGTTTCGTGTTCGGAGCAACCGTGGCTTTTGGCGATGCTGATGGGCTCGCGCTTGGGGAAAGGGATTTCTTCGTGGCCGCGGAAGCGGCGAAGGGGACGCAACACGCGACGGCCGCGATGCAGGCCGTGATCAGGTTAAGTTTGTTTTTCATAGGTGGGGTTGTTCAGGGACTCGGTTCTAACGAGTTTCTGAGAGCGCGGCAATGCCGCTGTTCAAAATCCGAAACTCGAAATCCGAAACAATTCCAGAAATGCGAAGGCTCGAATGTTCCAAACGAGATTAGCGTTTCTCGGATGTTTTCGCCCTTAAGGTTTTGGAATTTGTTTCGAATTTCGAAATTCGAGCTTCGGAATTTCTTCCTACTCCTCCGGCTTGCCCTGCAGCAGCGGCTCGCACGGCAATGTCTCCGGTCCCTTTTCCGTGCAGACCGCGTAACTGGCTCCGGGATACATCGACACGCCGGCGTAATCGCCCTTCGCGTTCAACGCGTAAAAGTTGATCCCGAAATTCGGGTTCCCTTTGCTGTTGAGCAACCGCTTCTCGACTGTGTTCGCCTTAATCCGTTTGCAGGCATCAAGTCCGGCGTCTTTCGGGTGCATTCCGCGCCGCATGTTTTCGACGATCAGGTACGAGCAAAGGTTGTACAAGTTCGCTTCGCCGCGTCCCGTCGAACCGGCGGCGCCGATCTCGCCATCGACGTAAAGGCCGGCTCCGAGGATCGGCGAATCGCCCACGCGCCCGGGAATTTTCCAGGCGAGCCCGCTCGTCGTTGTCACTCCGCAAATCTCGCCCTTCGCGTTGATCCCGTCGCAATTGATCGTGCCGTAAATGTGGCGGGCATCGATCAATCCTTCGGCCACCATCTCCCGAACCGCTTTGCCACTGGCTTCCGCGCGCTTTTGTGGATCGAGATAATGGGACGGATCGATTCGCCGTTTCCATTCCAGCCAGATCTGGCGTGAGTGCTCCGTGTTCAGGTCGTCCTCGATCTTGAACCCGAGCCCGCGGGCGAATTCCTGCGCTCCCTTGCCCACGATCAAATGATGGTCGGTTTGTTCCATCACCGCTTTCGCCACGAGCGACGGCGTCCGCACGCCCTCGATACTTGCCACGCCGCCAGCCCGCCGTTTTGGCCCATGCATGCAACACGAATCGAGTTGCACCACGCCCTCCGCGTTCGGCAACCCGCCGTAACCGACGCTGTCATCGAGCGGATCGAGCTCCACGATGTTTACGCCGGCGATCAACGCATCGAGAACATCGGCGCCCTGCGTCATCATCGTGAACGCCTTCTGCACGCAGGTCATGTCGCCGCCGTTTTTGAATTTGTTGCCGTTGGCCGAAGCGATCACGACCGGCTTGATTGGTTTGGAATTCATCACGGTAGGAGCCTGTCCCAAAAGCGCGCGCGGCGCGACCGCCAGAGTCAAACCGCCCGCCACACTCGATTGCACGAAACGCCGTCTATTCATGCTTCATCCAACCACGGGATGCGACGGCGTGGCAATCCGCAGTTTTTCGCGAATCGTGATCCACGCGAATTGCGGCTGAGAACCGAATCAAGAGTGTCCAAAGGAAAAGAGGGAGGGGATATGATTTCAGCACGCCAGATAAAGTGCCTGGGGCTTACGCTGATCGGCGTTTCGCTCGCCAGCGTTACCGCCATCGCACAACAAGCGGTGCCAACTTTCACGCAAATCGTTCTCTTTGGGGACAGCCTCTCCGATACCGGGAACGTGCGTGCCCGCGCCAACTCGAAGAGCGGCGGCACCATTGATTACCCGAGCCACACTTTCAACTACGACAACGGGCGGTTCACCAACGACGACCAGACAGATCCCGCGTCAAAGACGTACTTTGGTGTCTGGCATGAACAGCTTGCCCGCACCTTTCTCGGGTTGCAGCCCGCGACCTTCAGCGTGGGCGGCGGCCTTAACTATGCGTTCGGCGGCGCCAGAACCACGGATGGCACCCATGATGAAACGCCCGTCTCTACTCCTTTCGGCAACGTCACCATCACCGTCGACGACATGGGCAAACAGATGGATGACTATCTCGCTTCTCACGCCGTCGACCCGAACGCCCTCTACATTGTCTGGGGCGCCAGCAATGATTTCCGCACCGATGACAGCTCGGCGAATGTTACGGCCAACGCCGCCCGCGTCACCGCGCTCGTCAACCGGCTCGCCCAGGCCGGCGCGCGGTACATTCTGGTCCCTAACATCTCGCCGCTCGGCGTCATCCCCAGATACGCCAGCGAACCCGCGCGCATCACCGCTCTCAATGCGGACGCCGCCGCCTACCGGGTCGAGCTCGACGCCAACCTGACTACGCTCCAGAGCAGCCTTGCGACGCAGGGTCTCACGCCCACGATTTATCGCGTCGATATGTGGTGGGACACAGTCCGCGTCCTCAGCAACGGCCCGCGCTACGGGTTTACGAATATCACGAGTCCCAGCCAGGGTTCCAACGGGAGCCCCGATAACTACATCTTTTGGGACGACGTCCATCCCACAACCGCGGCGCATTTTGGCCTCGCCAGAACGGCTTTCGATGCGATGACAAGCCCGACGCCTGCGCCTTCGAAAGCGCTGAACATTTCCACTCGTGTTTTCGTCGACACCGGTGAGCGCGTCTCCGTCGCCGGCTTTATCGTCACCGGCGACGTCGCCAAGAAGGTGCTCATTCGCGGCATTGGCCCTTCGCTCGCCGCCAATGGGGTGCCCACTCCGCTGGCTAATCCGACGCTTACTTTGTTCGACACCGCCGGGAACGTGACGATGACAAACGACGATTGGAAGAATTCGCCCGATGCCACGGAAATCATGACCAGTGGCCTCGCTCCCAAGAACGATTCCGAAGCGGCGATAATCGCCACGCTCGCGCCCGGCCAGTACACCGCCCAGCTCGCCGGCAAGGACGGCGGTACCGGTAACGGCGTGATCGAGATTTACGATCTCCAATCCGGCACCAGGGCCACGCTGGCGAATCTTAGCACGCGCGGCTACGTCGGCGCCGGCGACAACGTCATGATCTGCGGCGTCATCATCGGCAGCGGCGATAATCCCATCATGGTCTTCCGTGCCATGGGTCCGTCACTGACGAACTCCGGCATCGCGAACCCACTCCTCGATCCCACGCTCGAGCTGCACGATAACAACGGCGCCCTGATTGCCTTCGACGACGATTGGCAGATCCCGCAAATCCAGGCTGTTCGTGCCGTGAACCTCGCGCCGCCCGACAACCGCGAATCCGCCATCGTCTCCGCGTTCCTCAGCCCCGGAAATTACACGGCGATCGTCCGGGGCAAGAACAACGCCACCGGCGTCGCTCTCGTCGAAGCCTACCGGATTCCGTAGCGTTTCAGAGTTTCTCTTACCGACCTCCGACTGGCGACTACGTGGCTCGCCAGCACGCGGTGATTCCGCACGCGAGAAGCGAAGTCGTTAACGCATTCACCACCTGGCCGACCACCACCCTGGGATGCAGATTGATGAACACAGCAGCATTCACCAGCACCGGCGCGGCAAATGCCATCCACGCCACCGCCGCGAAGCGTAACGCGCCGGGCAACCCGCCGGCGAACACGCCTCCCATTCGCGCTACCAGCAAAAACACCGTCGCGATCGCGATGCAGGTCAGGAGCGAAAGCACCGACGAGAGCGTGTAGGTCTTGTTATTTTCCGGCCGCCAGGTGTTCGGCGTTAGCTTTTGGTAGCGATGAAACACGACGCCCATCCAAAGCCAGCCAAAGAAAATCGAAAGAATCCCAGCGACGGCGCCGGGGGCGAGAGCCAGTTGCAATGTCTTCATAACGTCGAGCCCGAATCTATCTGTTGCGAGGCCAGCTTGTCACGCCCGGAGAAAATTCGGACGATTTATCAAATGGTTTACACGCAAAAGCCGTCCAAGGACCGAATCAGTGTTGTCCCAAGGGGGAAAAGGGAGGGATATGATTTCATCACGTACTATTGCCAGTTTGTTCATCGCGCTTGCCTGCTCGGCTCTCGCCGCGGGCCCGGCCTTCGGCCAAAGCGCGCCAGCTTTTAGCCAGATCGTCGTCTTCGGCGACAGCCTGTCGGATACCGGCAACGTCCGCGATCGGACCGATTCGAAGAGCGGCGGTACCGTGAAATTCCCGGGCGG
>JBEEHI010000068.1:0-8924 GCA_041167305.1 Verrucomicrobiota bacterium | reverse complement strand
GGCCGCTCGATGGTTTCATCTCAGCGAAAACGCGGAACACTTTCGCCGCCAAGCTCAAGCTGGCGCGCGACGAGAAGACCGGGAAGTGGAAAGCCGAATACGATTTCGGAAACGACGTCGATCTCGGCTCGGTCGAATCGTTCTGGACCGACCCTGCGACCGGCGCCGAATTAGTCGAAGTCGGCTCGAACTACGTCCTGCGCGAGAAAGACAACGGCGAGTGGAAACAGGCCTTTCGGATCCCACGGATGATGTGCAAACGCGAAGTCACTCGCGACCAGGTTGTGCAGCTCATCGAACAAGGCAAGACTCCGCTCATTCAGGGCTTCATCTCCAAGAAAGGCCGCCCCTTCGACGCCTTCCTCGTCCGCGCCGACGCCCGGGTGCGCTGGGAATTCCCGCCGCGCGCCCCGAAGAAAGACAAGGACGGCAAGCCGGTCGAGCGCAAAGCCCGTGCGAAAGTCGATCTCTCAAAAGCTCCCGTCATCGGCGAAAGCAAAGTGCACAAGGGCGAGCTGGTCGAGATGGACGACGCCTACTACGTCCGCAAACCCGACCAGGACAACCGCCAGGTCTTCAAGCTCACGAAGAAACTCTGCGAACACGAGATCACTCCCGACGAAGTGAAGGAATTGCTCACCCAGGGCAAATCCCCGTTGATCGAGAATTTCGTTTCCAAACGCGGCAATAAATTCGCCGCTCACCTCGTCCTCTCCGCCAAGAAAGACAAAGCCGAGTTCGAGTTCCTCCCGCGCTAACCGCATCGGGTGTAGCGTCGGCTGTCTCAGCCGAAATTCTCTTGCTGACCAAGGCCGCCCCTTCTCCGCCTACCTGAAATTAGAAAACGGCAAAATCGGCTCCGAGTTTGCCAAGCGCGCGCCGAAGACAAAAAAAGCAGCGGCCCGAAAAGCCGCAGCGTTTGGTTCGTCACTGGAGGCTAACCGCTATTTCGTAGCGCTTCCCTTTCGCGAGGCCGACGCCCTGAAGAAAACCGCTCGCTGCTTTTTCGGTGACCTTGACCTCCGCCTTAATCGTCGCGGAGGCCGTCTTGGCCAGGGCGTACGAGGGGCTAGTCGATTCTCCCAATTGCAGCGCAAACTTCGCCGCCGTCGCCGGCACATCCACGGTTTGCGACGCGGGATTCGTGATCTCGTGAGTCGACTGGAGTTTGTTGTCCGGGCCATAGAAGGCAACCGTGTAAGGGGGAGTCTTGGCATCGCCGGTGAACTTGATCTTCCGGCCGGGGACCGAAGCCGGCGAGTCCGGTGGCGGTTGCGCGTAGGCGGAAGAGATCAGTGAAAAGGACATCTCCGTTCCCGCCATCGGCGGTGCGCTCGACGGTGGGAGCGGGCTCGAGGACGGCAGCGATTGCAATGCTCCCACCTGGAACATTGCCGGCAAACCGACGCCGATGAAGAGCGCTCGTTTCCAATTCCTTTCCCGGAACGCCATGGTGATGAGACCGCCTACCACGGCGAAGCCTAGCATCGCCAGACAATAGTAGACCGGGTGGGTGGTAACGGGCTGCGGATTAGGCGAACTGTAATTGACGAGGAGCCGGACGAGGTTCGGAGCTACACCGCCGAACGCTCCAAGGAGGATTGCAGTTTTGTTGGTCATATGAGTTCCTCTGGTTTGCGGCACGAGCGCCGCTTGTGAATTTGGTTTTCCCCTGCGGGCTGCTTGTTCACACGTGCCTGCCGCTCGGCTGCTACACCTGTCTGGGGGACTGGTTCGCGTGCATTCATGAGGGAAATCTCGTGGATGGTTGGTTGATTCAGTTAAGTCACGAATTCAGGAATTTGGCGAGAAGAATCCTGTGTTTCGAAGCGCGGCAACAAATTCGCCGCCCACCTCGTCCTCTCCGCCAAGAAAGACAAAGCCGAGTTCGAATTCCTCCCGCGATAAGAATGTAGCGTCGGCTGTCTCCAGCCGAAAGGTTGTCCCCCTCCGATGAGGCGGCAGGCTCGACTGCAGAAAGCTCAACGAAGGGTCGAGCCTCGCGCTACTTGATACCTAAATGACGCCGAGCTTCCTCTGCCAACGGCTTTGCAGCACCTCGGAGCTTATCTGGGAGTTCATCTATCAAAGGAAGTTTGGCCACAACTTCTGGATGTCTGGCGAGGTCAAAGGCTTCTGTTTCCTCCGCCACACTCTGCACCGCTTTCGAGATGCGAGCGCAACGCCTCGCCGCTTCCACCGAACCGAAAAGAATGGCTTCGTTGATTGCCACTTCCAAGTCGATGTGCGCCCCCTGCACCTCTTGCCAAACGTCAAACAGCAGCGTCGGAGCCACGCCTTTCTCATCCTGAAAGGTGCTGGCGATTTCGATTCGCTCCGCCAAGTGGTGGAGCGCCCTGATCATCTGCTCGTACCACGCCAGCTGCTTTTCGAAAGCCCGTTCCTTTTTGAACCGTGTCAAAGCCATTTGCGCTCCAACCCATGAACCTAGGAAGGCGGCGATTAGGGCGGACAGGATTGTGGCCATAGGTGCTGAGAGCATGACGTCCATATTCTACGGTGCCGGCGGTGCGGAGTTTCCCGTCTTCATCGATCCCTCAAAGGGTTGGCGGTTTGCCACTGATCAAACGTCCTAGGTCATTCCAAGGGGGAAATCGGAGATCACGCAAGCGCGTCGACGCGGCGTCACGCTATTGCTCGAAGGAAATGGCGGAAGTATCGGGGCAGGTGCGGACTTCGGTGGTGGTGGAGCGGCTGTTGGCGTCGCGACGCAAGATCCAGCAATTGCCGAGAGTGGAACTGTAACAGATCTCGATCGCGACGCGGCCGCGCTCCTTGTTCAACGCGGTCCAAAGCGCGCCCGATTTTTCGAAGGTGAGCGGGCCGCCATCGGGATCGTGCGGCACCATAACATCCATCGATTCGCCGGCCGAGAAGGTGTGGCCGCTGATCGTGCTTTGGGTGAATTTGTATTCTCCGGGTCCCAAGAGTTTCTGGAGCGCGGCGTACCAGTTGCGAACCGGCTCGCTATCCACCCGAACGACGACGTTGCGGATGATGGCGGGGCCGACGCCTTTGTTGTCGATCGTGAATCGGATCTTCGGTTCGTTGCTGGTTCCGTATTCGAGGATGGGCCAGACGGCGGCGCGCACCTGCTGGCGCTGGACGTAGGCGGTGTAGCCGGAGACGAAGAGGGCCGAAATGCCGATTAACGTGACGACGAAGGTTTCGTATTGGATCTCGCGCCTGCCCGGGTCTGTGGACACGGGCGCGATGGTATTTCCGGCGGGGGAAATGGCAAAGGAATTTCGGAGTGGAAGGGCGCTGTGATTTCTTTCGTCCCTGACGGGACTCGCTCGCGTTAATGGGCGTTCTACCCAGCGCTGAAGCGCTGGGCTATTCTCGAAATCCGGATTGCGAGATAGGGAGTGGAATGAGGACGCGCGGCGCGCGTCCCTCCAAAGCGAAAAGAAATTTCTCCGCGGAAAGCGTTGACGCCACAACTTATGGTGTGCTACTTACTCCGCCGACACTATGCGTTGTCCCAAGTGCGGGTTTCGTGACGACAAGGTCATCGACTCGCGCCAGTCTCGTGATAGCTCTTCCATTCGCCGCCGCCGCGTCTGCCTCCAGTGCGCGTATCGCTTCACGACGTACGAGCAAATCGAGCGCTCAGATTTGCGCGTCATCAAACGGGACCGGACCCATGAGCCGTTCGATCGGAGGAAGCTCGTGAACAGTCTGGCCAAGGCATGCGAGAAACGGTCGATCAGTCTCGTAACGCTCGAGACCGCGGTGGACGAGATCGTGCACGAACTCGAAACGAGCGGGCGCGAGGTTTCGTCGCAACTCATCGGGACGAAAGTGCTGGAGAAATTGCGCGAGATTGATGACGTGGCGTATTTGCGCTACGCGTCGGTCCATCGGCGGTTCGAGGACGCGGACGAATTCGTGGACGCGATCCAGGCGCTCGGCCGGCGGATCAAACCGAACGCGCTCCAGCCGGAATTGTTTGGAACGGAGCTGGCGCAAAGTGCGCTGCGCGCGCCTGATGCCAGCAGCGCGGAACGAAAGGTCGAAACTCATGGTCGCGTTTAAGGAAGAATTTCCGTATCTGCGGGGCGATTCGGGGCAGCTCTTCGAGTTCGACCAGGCGTGGCTGCGGGCTGCGATCACGCGTGCGGCGAACGATGCCGGCTATCCGAAATGGTGGCTGACGGATCACGTCACGGAAAGCATCGCGTTTTATCTGCGACTGCGGAACGACGAGTCGGTGGTGCCATTCGACCAACTTTCCCAAACGGTCCGTTACGTCCTGAAGGTGATCGGTTACAAGGAAATTGTCCCGCACTTCGAGCCGTCGCCTCCGCCGGTGGCGTTTTCGCTGCTGGCGATCGCGCAGGAAGCGGGCGCTGGGTACGAGCTGGCGTTTTTCGATCGCCTGGAGAAACGGATCGGCGCGCTGGTGACGGCGGGGGCGGATAGTTTACTGCTTACCGATCTCCAGGTATGCGTGAAACATCTGCGCGGCGCGAAGGCGTGGACGCGGACCTGCGACACGCTGCGCGAGGAAATTATTTGTTTCGTCCGCGAGCGGTTGGCGATCGATCCGGACCTGAAGCATTTGCGCTGCTTCATTCGCTGAGTCGCCGACAAACGGCACCAGGGCGTGCCGTCTCCAAGGTCGGAGCGCGCGATCCACCTTGCGGACCTCGACGGTCTTGGAGAAGTATGGGACGTGACGATCTTCGAAAAAATCATCCGCCGGGAGATTCCGGCGGAGATTGTGTGGGAAGATGACGAAGTGCTCGCCTTTCGCGACGTGAATCCACAGGCGCCAGTGCACGTGTTGATCGTGCCGAAGCGGGTGGTGCCGCGGTTGGCAGATGCGACCGAGGAAGATGGCGCGTTGCTGGGAAGGCTACTGCTCGCGTCGCGGAAAGTGGCGGAGAAGCTGGATCTGTTGGAGTCGGGTTACCGGGTGGTGATTAACAGCGGACCGGATGCGGGAGAGAGCGTGCCACACCTGCACTTGCACGTGCTGGGGAAACGGGCGCTGGCCTGGCCGCCAGGGTAAGGGGAAAGCTCCAAATCCCAAGCGCCAAGCTCCAAAGAAGTTCCAATAGCCAAACTCCAAAGCAGAGCGACGCGCGCGGCGCCAAAGCACCGCTGTTACAGCGATTCCTACGGCTAGCGAGCAGGAGTAGGGGTCGGGGAAGGCGTCTGCGAATGAACCTGTTTGCGGGAATGGACGCTATGCCGTTTACGCGGATGGACAGGAGCCGGTGTGGGCTGAACCGACGCAGGGGCGGGAGTATTCATAGGAACCGGTCCTTGGGAACGCGTTGTAACCGGGGCGGGAGAGCGAAGGGGCGCGGGTGACGGAGAGCGAACGGCAATCGGGGTGGGAGAATGTATGGGTCCCGGCGCGCGGGAGATGACCACAGGCGCGGGAGGGCGCAGTGGAGAAGGCGAGGGAGAACGAACCGGCACCGAAGCCGGACGAATCGAAACCGGCATGGGCGCGTGAACCGTAGAACGAACCGGAATAGGGGTAGGCACGGCAACGGTAGTCCGAACCGCGGCGGGACGAAGAGCAGGAGAGGCAGGAGGTCGAACAAGATTCGGCGCAGGAGGAGTAACGGTGGTTGGAACAGGCATAAGAGCGGGGAGCGTGGCGGCGTGCATCACGGCTTCCTGCTTCACGACGACCGGGGTACCGACCGGCGCGTTCTCAAAAAAAGGCTCGGCCATTCCTTGGGGTAAACGAATGCAGCCGTGCGACGCGGCGTACGGGGGGACGTATCCCTGGTGCATCGCATACCCGCCCCGGAAAAACATCGCGTAGGGCATGCGCGCACCATCGTAATGGGCGCCGGGCGGTTTGCTATCCTTGCGCGAATCGATATTCGACTTCAGGACGTTGCCGAAATCGTCTACGTAATCGCCGAATACGGTCGAGACGTGGTCCTTGTCCTTCGAGACGACGGTGTAATGGCCGGGCGGCGTGCCGAATCCGGGCTTGCCCGTCGAAACCGTTGACTCACCGACGATCTGCTTGCCTTTATAAAAATAGGCGTGTTGCTCGGAGATGCTGACCACGATCCTGGGATCACCGGGAACGCCGTCCCCGTTCCAATAACCGGCGGGGGTGGGGGTGGGCACCACCGCTGTGGGGGTGCTCGGCATTTCGGCACAGCTGACGAATAACGCCAACACGGATAGGGCGAGCGCGCTTCGAAACAGAGACATGCCGGTCATAAAGATGCGCACAGTAACTTCTTCCCTTCGCTCTTCAATACCAAACATTTGGCCGCAAAGGGCGCCATGTTCCCGTCTCCAGCCGCCGGAAATCCAGGGTTGCCGTTCGGTTGTTCTTGCTCCCGGGCGAAGTTCCTGATTGCCTCACGCGCGGAGGAACCATTGTCCATGCATCACCGCTCGATTGCCATCTTAGCCATCGTCTTTATCGCCTTTGGCGGAGGAGGCTGTGCCTCAAAATCGAGCCGGAATTACGAGGAAGTCCTGTTGCCGATGCAGACCGGCAGCGTTCTTCAACGACGCATCTTCGTGCGCACCGAACACGAGAAGAGTCCGAAGAAGAAAAAGAAGAAGGAATTGTCCACGCGGAAGCCGGACGCGGAGCCGAGCGCAACGCCCGCACCGGAAGAAGAGAGCACGCCGCCGGTGGATCGTTTCCGGTAATTCTGGAGACGGCATGCCCTCGGGCCGCGCCGGGCAAATTCCCCAGTGATTCCCAACGGCACGAGGGCTTGCCGTCTCCAATTCTACTTCGCCGTTTTCGGCGCGAAGCCGGCCACGATTTTT
This sequence comes from Verrucomicrobiota bacterium, assembly GCA_041167305.1. Taxonomy (GTDB): domain Bacteria; phylum Verrucomicrobiota; class Verrucomicrobiia; order Chthoniobacterales; family UBA10450; genus AV80. Next base: position 2,135 of record JBEEHI010000068.1, on the reverse strand, counting down.
TCGAACCGCGGATCACCGCGAAGCGGGTCCCAGTAAGGATGCAGGCGCAATTGTCCATAGCTCGCTGACGCTGGAGACTTGGTAGCCGCTTCCAGCTCCTGACAGGCCAAGTCCTTCTCCCCGGTCCAGGCGTATATGATGGCGAGGAACTCGCGCGCGCGCACAGCATTGAGCGCATCGCGCTTCAGCGGCAGCATCTCCACGGCGCGCCGGCCTTCGCGAAGCGCGTCTTCCTTCCGACCGAGTGCCGCGTCAATCATTCCGAGCACGCAGAGCGCCGGTCCGTACTCGCCTTGCGCGGCGATCACCTTTTCCTGCTGGGCGCGCGCGGCTGTGAACGCAACCTGGGCGGCGCTGGAATCGCCACGGACGCGTGCCAAAAGTCCCTGGCCGAATATCGGGCTGAAAAGAATCGCGTCGGGGCCGAAGGTGTGGTCGCCTAGCGCCGTGAGCGCGCGCTCAGCCGCCGCGAAATCGCGCTCGCAAAGAGCGAGGTACAGCCAGCTATCCGCGAAACTGGAGCCGGCAGTGGGTTGGGCGCCAAGAAGTGCGTCGATCGCGTTATGCAACGGCCGCGTGTCCGCCTTCCAGTCCAGCTCCGCCTGTGCGCGTGAGATTCTTGTGTCGATGTCATTCGGCACAATCGAAAGAGCGCGCTCTAGAGAATCGATCATTTCGGGATACCGTCGCAGCCCCTCGTAACTCAACGCGATCTGTTGAAGCGTGGCGAAATTACGCGGGTCGAGCTCAAGGGCGCGCTGAAGATTTCGCACGCCTTCCTCCTGATGCCCCTGGCGGCGGATGATGTACCCGCTCAATTCGAACACGCGCGGATCGTTGGGCAGCGTCCGGCTGGCGATCGTTAGTTCGGCGAGCGCCTTTTCGTATTCGAGATAGCCCTGGTAAAGATGCTGGGCCAGGGCCAGGTGCGCCTCGCCGCTGTCGGGCCGTATCCGCAAAGCGCTTTGTACCGCTTTCTCCGCCAGAGCCAGCCGCGCCGGGGTATGATCGACCCCGCTGAAATAGGTGAAATCGTGAACGCCGGCCAGATCGCAGTAGGCCGCGAGAAAGTTTGGATCCTTGGCCACTGCCGCATCCAGCAGACGCGTCGCTTTGGCGAGTTTGTCTCCGAACCCGGCGCCAAAGGCGCTCGTGGCGATGATCGCCTTGGCCTGACTGTAAGCGTAAAGTTCGTACGCCTCGAGGTTCACTGTCGGCGGCTGTTCGATCGCCGCTTTCTCCCCGGGCGATAGCTTTGCGCGCAACTGTTCGGCGATCGCCTTCGCGATCTCACTCTGGATGGCGAAAACATCGTCGAGGGGGCGATCGTAATGCTCGGCCCACAAGTGCGCGTCCGTGCGGGCATCGATCAGTTGCGCGCTCACCCGCACGCGATTGCTCGCGCGCTGCACGCTGCCGATGAGCACGTTCGCCACTTTGAGTGCCTGCGCGATCTCCGGCAGGTTGCGCGACGCCGTGGTCCGGTATTGCATCACGCTGGTGCGGCTGATGACTTTCAGGTCGGCGATCTTCGCCAGGTTGGTCAGGATTTCGTCCTGCACGCCGTCCGCGAAAAAGGAATTCTCCTGGTTCGCGCTCAGGTTTTCGAATGGCAGCACCGCGATCGATTTTTCCGGCGTCATGGCGGGGATTGTCACGGGCGCAGGCTTTTCGGACTTCGATCGCAGGTAAGGAAGGAGAAAAATTCCCAGCGCCAGGAGCGCGACGATGCCAATGATCGTGGCCAACTGGCGCGGGCCGCGCCAAAGAACGCGCGAAACGCGCCGGGCCAGAATCGGGCGATTGTCGAGGAATAGTTGGAGATCGTCGGCCACGGCAGCCGCGCTCGCGTACCGGTCGCCGGGTTCTTTCGCGAGGCATTTCAGACAAATCGTTTCGAGATCGCGCGAAACTCCCGGCCGGTGCCACGCGGGCGACACGGGATTCTCCGTCGCGACCCGGACTATGATCGAAGTGTCGCTTTCGTCCGGCAAAAACGGCGGGCGACCGGCGAGCATTTCGTAGAGGATCGCGCCTAACGAATAGATGTCCGCTGCTGCGCCGACATCGCGGCTCGTCCCGCGCGCCTGTTCCGGCGCCATGTAAACCGGCGTGCCGATGACTGCGCCGGAAAG
>JBEEHI010000067.1:0-8140 GCA_041167305.1 Verrucomicrobiota bacterium | reverse complement strand
CGATGGATGTTATCGGCTACGATCGGGGAGCTAGTGCGCCCGGCCTGGTCGCCAATGTTTCTACGCGCCTTCCCGTTGGCACCGGTCAAAATGTTTTGATCGAAGGCTTCACCGTGCAGGGGCCTGCTGGGTCGACCAAGAAAATTATCATACGCGCGATTGGGCCGTCCCTCGCCAACTTTGGAATAACTGATGCACTGCCTAATCCCACCCTGGAGATCCACGATTCGAATAACAACAACGCCATTGTAGCGAGGAATGACGACTGGCAGACGACGCAGACAGGCGGGATCATAACCGCCGATCAATCCGCCGAGATTAACGCTAGCGGAGTTAAACCAGGCAACAATCTCGAGTCCGCCATCATCGCCAACCTTGCGCCGGGTAGTTACACCGCGGTCGTGGCCGGCGTGGGGACTACTAACACTGGCACGGGAGTCGTTGATGCCTACGATCTGAGTCCAGCTTCTTCAGCCAACCTGGTCAACTTCGCCACCCGAGGTTTGATTCAACCGGCAGACAAGCTCATGATCGCCGGGTTCATTATCCAGAATGGGCCTGTCAAAGCAGTGGTCCGCGCCATCGGTCCTTCGCTGGCAGCATTCGGAATCAACAATGCATTGCCCGATACGACGCTTCAGATCAGAGATCCGAACGGGAACGTTGTCGTCGAAAACGACAATTGGAAGGTCCGTTCCTCCGATGGCACCAGTCAGCAGGCCGAGATGGAGGCCACCCAGCTACAACCTACTAACGATCTCGAAGCTGCTCTTGTGACCACGCTTCAGCCCGGGCAATACACAGCCCAAGTACGCGGCAAACCGGAGAGTACTGGTATCGGCGTCGTCCAGGTTTACTTCCTCCCGTAAAGCGCCGACCGAGAGTCGCAGCACATCGACGTAGATCCCGGGTAAGGCCGGGCCATGGGCTAGTTCTGGGGGCATGACCCGGAGCCGACGAAAACCGGCGGCGCGATGCCGCTGTCCACCTATCGCCGTTTGCCCTGGCTTTCATCGCCCGCTACGGCGTCGAGCTTTCTTCGCCCTCCTGGATAAGATCGTTTCCACCTTTACCAACAAGGCGTAGCCAAGCACCAAGAGGTTTCCTGGAGGGGCGCCCGATGGGCGTCCTCTGCTTTCCTAGCGTCCAACGGTTCGCGAGGACGGGCAGCGCCCGTCCCTCCAATTAAGAAGCCAATCCTAAAAAGAAAAGCGGCCCGAGACTTAACCCGGGCCGCTCTCTCAATTGATTACTAAATCGCTGGGGCCACTGCCGCTTCAACGATTAGTATTTGTTTGGTGCAGTAGTTCTTTAGTGGTCCAACAGTCCCGGGCGATTCTGAGTGCCACCATGGTTCTTTACCCAAAAGTTGGCGGTTAATGCAGTGCCGCTCCCAGCCGTTTCGTCGTCCGCATCGAAGCTGACGTTGTCCCGCATATCGTTTTTCTCGATGGTGTTATTGCTCGATTGAGTCTCGGCGCGGATGCCGTTCACCCCATTCGAGAAGGTTCTGTTACTGACTAGATGATTGGAATCCGCTTTTTCCAACAGAATGCCATTCGCTTTGTTGTTATCGAGTTGATTATTCTCAACCGTCGCTCGGACAGCACTGTCGAGTCTCATACCGTTAACGGCGCACCCTGTAACGTGGTTGTCGGCGATAACTGCATCAGCGTTCGGCAGGGTCGAACCGAAAGCCAATATGAAACGGACTCCGTTGAATAAACCGTTTTCGACTGAGTTATGGGCGATGACTAATCCTTTATTGTTACCGAAGGCAAAGAACGCTGAGCCTCCGGGGCGCAAAACGGTATTGTGTTCTACTCGCGCACCGGTTGTGCCGCCGATCACCAGAAAAGATCCATCGTCTTCTGCCTGGTTTCCCGATATTATAAGACCGCCGTCCGAGCCGTCGATGTTTAGACAAAATTCATCCGGATCGCCGCCGCTGAAGTAATTATTGGAGAATTGCGAATCATTCGTTTGTGTGCTGACGGCAAACACGCCGCCCGACGGAATCCCGTTTGGATTCGGCACGAATTTGTTGTCGATGAACGCGTTCCGCTCCACATCCAATCCTTGCTGGAGGCCGGAGTTTACATAGATACCGAGTCCATTTTTCCAAAAAATGTTGCTCTCGATGATCCGGTTGCTGCCCGCGCGGACGTTAATCCCCGCATTAGGATATGAAGCCGCTAACTGATTGCCCAGCACAGTAAACCCGGCGATTCGCACATCGCTTGCGATCACATCGAAGGCGCCTTGCCCCGTATTCACGACAATCGACTCCTTGTCCATATTTTGCTGCCGGCCCTTCGCAGCCGCGTTACCCTTGCGCGCTCCCACGATCTCCAGCGGCTTGTTCACCACCACGAGTTCTGTATAGGTACCTGGACAGACTTTCACCGTATCACCTGGCTGTGCAGCAACCACGGCGGAGTTAATCGTAGGGTATTGAGCGTCTTTACATTGGGTTGGATCGTTACCAACAACGAGCGTTTTGGCACTAGCGGAGGAAACTGCCGCGCCGGCGATGGCAACGGCAAGCAGGGTTTTTAGTTTTTTGAACTTCATTAGGTCTTTCTATTTTATTTTGTTAAGAGATCCCGGAAGCGCTGCGCCCTAGTGTCCTGCAAGGCAAAGAACGGGGTTAGTGGGGACGGTTGTCTGCAAAACGCCCCAGACTAGCAAGCCTTATTTTATAATTTCTAGGTTTGCGGCTATAAACTGCTCTTGCCGAGGAGTCTCTTGGTGTCAGGAGTCTTTCTGGGATGATCTGCGGGGCTGACCATCGGCTGGTTCTGGGGGCATGACCCAGAGCCGACGAAAACCGGCGGCGCGATGACGCTGTCTGTTGCCACCGAGCGAACTCGTCGAGGTTTCCTGGAGGGACGGAGCCCGTCCCTCCGCATAATGGCTACTTCTTGTAGAAAGGAACCTCAGGAAGAATCGGTGGCTCGATCACGTCTTCGGATTCTTCCATGTCTTCGGTCACCTTCACTGGTTGTCCACCCGGGTTGATCAACCGGGCGGTGACGAAGATGATCAGGTTTCGCTTGATGCGCTGATCGACGTTCGTGCGGAAAAGACGTCCTACTATCGGAATGTCCCCGAGGATCGGAGTCCGATCCTCTGTCTTCTGCACATCCTCTCGCATCAAGCCACCGAGGACGACAGTCTGCCCGTCCCAGACGCTCACGCTCGTTGTTATCTTTCGAGTGCTGAAGATCGGCTGGTTAATAACGTTAGGCGTTATGACGTTTTGAGGCGTAGTCCTGATCACGCTCGCCACCGTGTCCAGAAAGGTGGACGATGGTGACAGTATCGGGCTGCCGTAGTTGATGAACCCTTCGAACTCCACGACTTGCGGCACCAGATTCAAATCGATAGTCACACCATCCGGTCCTACAACCGGTTCCACCTCCAGCGTGACCCCGGTGTTTCGGGTCTCGAACGCGGTGGGAGTCGTAGGAGTAACGGGGACGGTTGACGTTGACCCAAGAGGAATTAGGTCGCCCACTATGCCACTACTGTCCGTTCTGACGGCTCCTACGGTTTGCGGAATCTGCGGTGGTTGAAATTGTGTGGGATAACGAAACTCGCGGACGATTTCGATGACGGCGCGCTGCCCACTCTTCGTCGTCACTCGAGGCGCGGACAAGAGATCGACGCCTTTCTTTTGGTTGAGGGCGCGCACCACGACCTGAAACTGCGGGTCGGTAAGCAAGCCACCGAGACCGAAAATGCCTGGCGAGAGGGTTTGGGCTGTCGTGGTTCCAAGAAGCAGCGAATCGATGGCGCTTCCACTAATCGCCAAATTTCCGCTGCGATTGCCCGCGGTGATCGGATTCGATCCGTTCACAGGAAAAGGGTAATCGACCTGGTTTACTGTCGCACCCGTTCCCGACGTTCCCCCCGTGCCCGCTAACTGGTTGTTGCCGCCAAAGGTGAACGGACCGAGGAGCCAATCAAAGCCAAGGGCCTTGAGATTATTCTGCGTGATCTCGATGAACTTGGCTTCGATCTCCACCTGTTTCGGGCCGGAGACATTCGCCTGTTCGACGATGGCATCCACCAACTCCAGCATGTCCGCCGTATTGCGCACGATCAGGCGGCTGTTTTGCGGAAGGAAATTTGCACTCGAGCCGGGCACCGAAAAGGAAACGCCCTGGCCTTCCAAGAATTCCTTCGCGCCTTCACGATTGACCAGGAGGCGGCCGCCAGTCGATTCCTGGGTGTCTTTCGCGGTCCCTGTTGTCTGCGTGGCTGTGCGGGAATTTGCCGCCGGTTGATTCAACGCGGAGCCGCTCGGATTCAGCGATCCAGAGATAAAGCCCGGCGGCACGCGATACTGCTTTGTCAGCAGATCGTTGCTTAACTCACTGATCGGAATGATCGAGATCGCGTACGGTTCGATCTTCACCTTCAATCCGGCCTGGCTCGCGATGTAACGGAGCGCCTCGCCGAGCGGAATCTGGTTAAGAGTGAGCGTGATGCGCGCTTCACCGGGATTAATCGAGGGAGCGGAGATCGTCGTAACCGGTGGCGGAACCACCGCTGGTTCCGGCGAAATACCCTGCGCGGTGGACGTGGAAGAAACCACGGTGCTCGTGGTCGTTGTCGACGTCGTTTCCGCGCGAGTGCCAAGCGTGTTCGGCCGCAGGACGATGTCTATGCCTTTGCGGCCATCCGCGCCCGGATCGTTTTCCGCCGCTTGTTGCCGAAGGAATTCGATCGCTTCGCGAATGCTCGCATCGCGAAACTCGATTCTCGGAATGATAATGCTGTTGAGCTTGGTCGTGATCCGCGCCGTGCCGGTGGCATCTTTCGCGAACGCGTCGGTGATCGGGCCGACGGTCTCACCATATTTTTTCACCGGCTCTTCCCAACCCTTCTGGACTTCCCAGAGCTGGCGCGACCGCGTCTCGTTGTACGCTTCCTCGCCGTAATGCGTCTTCGTCAGGTTGAGCCGTTCCTCGCCGCGGCGCACCGCGACATTGTAGGGATCGAGCGCGAGCACCTGCTCGTATTTCTTGAACGCCAGATCGTAGCGGCCGCTCATATGATAACCTTCCGCATCGACCAGCAGCTTCTTCACTTCCTCGACCTTCGAGAGAAATTTCGGACCCACCGTGCGATTGACGATTCCCGGCGCCAGTAACCGCGCCAGCATTTCGGCCGCGGGCCGGCAATTGGGATCGTAACGGTTGCTCAGGATCTCGCGGCAAATCGCTTCGGCTTCCCCAGATTTGCCTTCGGCAATCTTTTGCTCCGCCAGCTTCATCCCGCTCGCGCAGAACCCGGCCACCGCTTCGTCGTGCGATTTCTCGCTGATCACCGCGTCCGGGAGAAAGGTCAGGGCCACCCGAAATTCTTCGTGCGCCAAGGTGTAATTCCCCTCCGTCATCGCCGCCTTGGCGCGCCCGAGCGCTTCCTGCCCGCGGGGAAACGCCGCCTGCCGCCGCGCCGCTTCGCGCCCCGCGACCTTGTTTGTATTCTGCGCGAGCGTCGTCACGCAGACAACAAGCGCGAGAATTATCGCCAACGATAACGCGAACCAGGGCGATGATTTTTTCATAGGGGGAATACCTCGGTGCTTCTAACAAGGAGCGGCGATTTGTAATCGCCGTCGGAAATGTTTGGGCGTGCGCCCAGGACGAAAATGGAAGCTTCGCCGCAACTCGAAGACGGCGATTGGAAAATCGCCGCTCCTTGATGTCCGTCGCCACTCAACGTCAGGGAGTGAGCGGAAGGACCTCGATCGGGGCGTCAGGTTTACGCGTATCGACGATGATTGCTCTGGGGGGGAGAACATCGATCAACTTGTATTTGATTTGCTCTGCCGGTTTCAATGAAAATTCCTGGTCTTTTTTCACTGCGAATTCTTTTCGCCCGCCCCATTCGTAAACAAAAATCGCCACCGACTCCGGCGAGATCGTGATCTTCTCCTTGACCAGGCTCAGCTGCTGGTGCGTCTCGTGGTTCTCCAGCGTCAATTCCGAGACGTCGACGTTCGTGCCGTATTTGTTCGTCTCGTGTTTCTCGGTGAACTTCACGATCTTGAATTTTGTCCCGCGGATCGAATCGCCGATCTTCAGGAATTGCGTCGGCTCCTTCAGGTCGTTCGTGTTGAGCGCGAAGGTGTCGTCCACCCATGACGCGAAGACGAGCTTGAACGGCTCCTGCGCGAACGATTTCATCTTCAGCTTCGCGATGAACGGCGGATGCGCGCTTTTGTCGGTCGGGTTCGTGTGATTCTGCCATTCCTCGAGATTGTTGAACCCATCGCCATCCGGGTCCTGGATGAGGACATCGGCGTCGGCGATCGGAAGGGCGAACTGTTCCAGCCATTCGTTAGGCACGGGCGGGTGCACTTCGGTGGTCTGTAACGTCGCCGGCTGTCCGTTCGCGCCGATGAAATGTTTCTCGGGCACGAAGAGACCGGAGCGGCTGCTGAAGGTCCATTGCGCCGGCTGCTTCAATTTTTCCATCGCCTCCTGCATCTCCACGGCTTTCGGCGACGGCGCTGCCGGTTTTGGCGGCGGCGCGGTTTGCACTGCGAAGTTCTCGGCGAATTGCCAGGCGTTTCGGGTGATGAGCACCAACGAAACGAAAAGGAACAACGCCGCGGCAAACACGGCCGCGCGATCATAATGGGAACGGAGCCAGGTCATATCGTGGATCGAGCGCTCCGTCGCTCGATGTTTCTCTCGTTCCCAAACTCTGTTTGGGAATGGCCATGGCCCGGCAACTCTGTTGCCTCGCCCGCAAAACAGAGTTTCGAAGACAAGTGCATTCCCAAACAGAGTTTGGGAACGAGGAGTGCGAGACGGCCCGCAGGGCCGTGGCTACATCGAAGCGGGGAGGTCGCGCTCAAAACGCAAACCTCACGATCTCGATTTTCGCGGTCGTCTCGATTTTCTCGTTGCCGACGATGAAATTCAGCGCCGCGACGGGCGCTTTCGCGGCCGGCGACGGCGATGGAATACTCGGAGCCGTTGTCTCGCCACCGGCCTCCCGCGACGGGCCCTTATCTTTTTCGTTCCGCACATGCAGCACGCGAATGATGCAAAACTCCTGGCTCGCTCCCGCGATCTGGTTGATGACCTTGCGCGCCGCGGCCGGCGTGGAAACGAAAGTGAGTTCGATGACGTTGCGCTCGAGCTGGGTCGTCGTCGCCGTCTTCCCGCGTTCCTCTCGCAAAGGAGCGCGCCGAAAGGCACTGACCGATTCCACGCGCGCGTCGAGCAGATTGCTCACAAGCCACTCGATCTGGACTAGCTCCTGCCCGAGCAACGGCGCAGCCGCCTCGTTCGGCAAGGCAGAAGCGAACTCATCAAAGCCGAGATAAAATTTATCCGGCAATTTCACCTTGTTCGCGCGCGCCTTGTCCACGATGGCGTTCATGGCCACGCGCAAATGCGATTGGAATTCGTTCGGCGCCATCGGCGCGATCGGCGCCACGCGCAGCTTCAGCTCATCCTTCAATTTCGCGAGCGTGCTCGCGAAATCCTGGGCGTGGACGGTCATCTTTCGGAGGTTGTCCGCGCTCGGGTAGGGCGCCAGCCGCTCCAAACGATTCAGCTCCGACGCCGTGTTCGCAAAGCGCGCGGAGGCTTCATCAAAATCGCTCTTCGCGTTGAAGAAAAACCAGATGGCGCCGAACAAGCACACGCCGAATACGATCAGGAATCGGCCGAGGAATGGATTCTCGCGAAACCAGGTCATGGCAACGGCACCGCTTTTTTTAGATCGAGGTGCAGCTCGTAAGGGAACGCCCATTCGGTGTTCGTGGGCGTGGTCGGCTTGATGTATTTCGCCTGGTTTTTTGGATCGATCGCGAACCAGGGCGAGCTGACCAGGCTCCGGAAATAATCGACCGCCACTTCCTGCTGCTTCGGGTTCGACAAATACAGGCCGCGCACAAGCACGCCATCGATCGCGGGCGGTGCGGCCGTCGCGCCGGTGATAACAGTGCGCGAGTCGGTAGCACTGAGCGGTTTCCCAGCCGATGTCGGCACCAGCTCGGTGATCCAGATGTCCTCCTTCGGCAGGCGCGCGTTCAGGTCTTCGAGAAGCAAAGGCCAGAAACTGCGATCGTTGATCGCCGTGATCAGCGGCGCGGCCGCATTCTCGAGCG
>JBEEHI010000066.1:0-11165 GCA_041167305.1 Verrucomicrobiota bacterium | reverse complement strand
CCGTAACGGCGCGCGACCTCGCGCCATTTTGCAAAGATGTAATTCCGCCGCGCGCAATCAGCCGGCAGGAAATCACGGAAACCAGGGAGCGGTTGCATTAGAAAATGCGGCCAAGAGGACGCCAAATTACGAAGAGAGAGTGCGGGTGCGATTGAATAAAATTCAGCTTCGGACAGTCGGATAATTTCACGACGGAGAGCATCCGTTCAACACAAGCAAAGGACAAACATGAAACAAAACAGATTGACCACATTATTGGCAGCCGGAGCCGTCAGCGCAATCGCGCTCACCACAGCTTTCGCGCAGACTTCAGCGACCACCACCACGACCACTAATCCGGCCGTGACGAGCAGCTCTTCGACGACCACGTCCACGACCTCGCTCGATGGCACAGGAACCATTACCACCTACACACCGGGCACAGAGTATCTCAGTGTTCGTACCACGGCCAGTACGGAGCCGGTGCGCTATTACTACAGCCCGAAAGAAACCGTTCTGGTTGATTCCGAGGGTGCGACCGTGGACTGGAAATACCTGCGTTCAGACATGCCGGTTAAGTACTCCTACGTGAAGGAAGGCGACCGCATGATCGTTCGCAAGATCACGCTGCAGAAGCCGGTGTCGTACTACGAAAAAGAAACGACCACCACAACGACTACGACCAAGCCCTAAAGCTGGTTTTGTAGATTAGAAATTAAGATTCAAGAGCGCCCGCGGAACGTGTTTCCGTGGGCGCTTTTCTTATTTCCTCCTGCTCTTGCTCATGATCCTGATCATGATCCTTTGAGTGGCGTCGCTGGCTCACAAGATCAGGGGCACGATCATGATCGGAGCAGGACAAAATCCTAATCCCCGTAGCCGTTCGGGAATTTCTGGTGCCAGCGCCAGGCGCTCTCGATAATGTCGTCGATGTTTTGGAATTTCGGCTGCCAACCGAGTTCGCGCTGGATCTTGTCGGAAGCGGCAACGAGCCGGGCGGGATCCCCGGGCCGACGCGATTTTTCGACAATCGGAATTTCATGGCCGGTAATCTTTCGGCATGACTCAATGACTTCGCGCACGCTCGTTCCGCCGCCGGTGCCGAGATTGTAGAATTCACTCTTCGCGGAATTCAGCGCCAGGATGTGCGCCCGCGACAGATCGAGGATGTGGATGTAGTCGCGGATACAGGTGCCATCCGGCGTGTCGTAATCGGTCCCGTAAATTTCGACATGCGGCTTTTGGCCGAGTGCGACCTTGAGGACGTTCGGGATGAGGTGGGTCTCGACACGATGCTCTTCGCCGAACTTCCCCGAAGCGCCCGCAGCGTTGAAGTAGCGTAACGAAACGAAGCGCAATCCATGGATCTCGCCGTACCAGTGCAGGATTTTTTCGAAGGCCAGTTTCGATTCGCCGTATGGGTTGATCGGGCTTTTGGGCAAACCCTCATCGATCGGCAGGCGCTCGGGCGGGCCGAAAATGGCGCAGGTCGAAGAGAAGACGAACTGGTTCACGCCGGTCGCGACCATGGCGTCGAGCAGGTTCAAACCGTTGCCAATATTGTTCCGGAAATATTTCGACGGATTCTCCATCGATTCGGCGACGAGCGCGCTGGCCGCGAAATGCATGACGGCCTCCGGCCGGAACGCCGTCAGCGCCGATTGGATTGGATCGATCGTCCCTAAATCGCCTTCGATGAATTCCGCGCGCGAATCGACGGCGGCGCGGTGTCCTTCCGAAAGATTATCAAAGATGCAAACCGTGTGTTCCTCATCGAGAAGCAGCTCGGCGCAAACGCTGCCGATATAGCCCGCTCCTCCGACGACCAAGATTTTCATCGCGCAAGTTGTGGCGCACCGGTGCGGTGTGTCAAAGCAAACCGCATTGCCGTTCCCAAGTGCAACTTGGGAACGAGGAGCCCGCAGGTTGCCGCGCAGCTCAGATTTTCTGTTGTTCCAATCCGGCGATCATCCGGCGGATGAGGCGGTTCTTCCCCCGGGGCCTGAGAACCTTGAGGCTTTGTTCCTTTGAGCCCCACTCGATGACGTCGATGTCCACCTTCCGAACGCCCCATTGGCGCATGGCGGCGCGGCTAGTTTTGTAAAGGTCGATCGTGTTGGTGCCGATCAACGCGCCACCGTAATCATCGATGACGTAGCGGTCCGCCGTGCCGACAATCTGGAAGCGTGTGCCCAGCGGGTAACGCGACCAATCGGACGCCGCGCTCATCACGCTCGAGCCGGACAGGCGAACGCCGATAGCATTGTGCCGCCCGCCCCTTTCCGTGTGCGTGTAGGCGGTAGTGCGGACATTCGCAATCCGCCGCGAGCCGGTGATGGTGGCCGGGCGCATCTGCGCGCCTTGCACGTTCGTCGTCGAGGGTGCTTCGCAACTCGCTGCGGCGCACGCCAAAACGCCGAGCGCGATGACTTTGTGCAGGGTCTTCATGGACGACGGAAAACGGCTCATACCGATTGATGCGAACAGGCGCAAGCGATAATTTGCCCCGCCCATGATCGCATTACGCGCGAACCAAGCGCTCGTCGCCGATGAAATCCTGCTCGATGGACGGCTCGCGCTTTTCCACAAAACCGAACGCTGGCTCGTCGTGGCGGACTTGCATTTCGGGTACGAACTGAGTCAGCGCGCGGCCGGCCGGCTTGTGCCGCTTTGGGGCATGGCGTCGATCTCGGACCGGTTGACGCGGCTGGTGGAGGAATACGCGCCGCTGCGTCTGATCGTCCTCGGCGACCTGGTTCACGACAAGACTGCCGCGCGGGAAGCGGCGCAGCTTTTGCGTGATATGGCGACGCGTTGCGAGGTGGTGGTCGTGGCGGGAAATCACGACCGGCAATTAGGCGGCCATGTCGAAATGGTTGAATCCTGGCGAACGGACCATTTCCATTTTCATCACGGTCATTGCGCCGCGGATGCGGCCAGTCGCATTCAAATCATCGGGCATCATCATCCGGCGGCCGTCATTACCGATGGCGCTGGATTGCGGCTGAAATGCCCGGCGTTCGTTCAGCAAGCCAGTTGTTGGATCATGCCGGCCTTTTCTCCGTGGGCCAGCGGGACGCGCTGGGCGCCGGATGAGGCGAGCCGCGTCTGGCTTTGCACGGAGGAACGCGTTTTCGCGCTACCCGACAAGGAAGCGGCGGCCTAAGTGCGCGCGACGCTCGCCATCTCGGACGTGCAATGCGGGCAGCGCGTCGCCTTGATCGGGATGGTCATCGAACAAAAAGGACAGTCCTTCGAGACAGGGGCCGCGGTCGCTGACGGCTTCTTCATTTTGTTCACTGCTTTGACGACGAGGAAGATGCAGAACGCAACGATCAGGAAGTTAATCGCAAGCGTTATGAAGTTTCCGTAATTCCACGTGATCGCGCCGGCCTTTACTGCGTCGGCCGGAGTGGCGAAAACAGCGCCGCTCGGCGCGTCTTTCAAGATCAGAAACTTGTTGGAGAAATCAAGCCCGCCGGTCAGGAGGGCAACCGGTGGCATGAGGATGTCCTTAACCAGCGACGTGATGATCGAACCGAAAGCGGCGCCGATAATAACACCGACGGCGAGATCGATGGCGTTACCTTTGATTGCAAACTCTTTGAATTCTTTCCACATGGAGGATCACACTGGTCAGGCCGCGACTACGTTCACAAGCTTTTTGGGAACCACGACCACCTTGCGAACGGTCTGGCCGCCAAGGGCTTTCCGCACTTTTTCGTTTGCGAGCGCGGCCGTTTCCAGATCCGCGTTCGTGGCAGCGAGCGGCGCCTTGATTCTGTCGCGCACCTTGCCGTTTACCTGGAGGACGATGTCCACTTCGTCTTCGACCAGGACTTGTTCGTCGTATGTCGGCCAGCGCTGTCCGGTGATTTCGCCCGGACTCTTCAACTGCTGCCACAGTTCCGAGCTGATGTGGGGCGCGAATGGATTCAGGAGCACGAGAAAAGTGCGCATCGCGGAAATCGGGATGACTTCCAGGTTCGTGAACGCGTTCACGAAAATCATCATCTGGGAAATCGCGGTGTTGAACGCGAGCCCTTCGATGTCTTCGGTGACTTTCTTGATGGTGGCGTGGGTGATCTTCTGCTGCGCCTTCGTTGGCTCGACCTCTTGCACAGCGGCGGCGAATTCCCATTCGCCAGCCTGGTTCTCGGTCATCATCAAACGCCAGACGCGCGCGAGAAAGCGGGAGACGCCTTCTACGCCTTTCATGCTCCAGGGCTTCATCTGCTCGAGCGGTCCCATGAACATCTCGTAACATCGGAACGCATCCGCCCCGTAGATTTCGATCACGTCGAGCGGATCGATCACGTTGCCCCAGCGTTTCGACATTTTGCGATTGTCCTCACCGAGAATCATCCCCTGGTTCACCAGGCGCTGAAACGGCTCCGGTTTCGAAACCTGGCCCAGATCGAACAGCACTTTGTGCCAGAAGCGCGCGTAAAGAAGATGAAGCACCGCGTGCTCGACTCCGCCGATGTAAAGGTCGACACCCCCCGGCTGCTCGCCGCCCATCCAGTAACGCTCCGGTTCTTCGCCGGTGAAACGCCGATCGTTTTGCGGGTCGCAGAAGCGCAGGTAATACCAACACGACCCCGCCCATTGCGGCATCGTGTTCGTCTCGCGGCTCGCGTTCTCGGAATAGCGAATCCAATCCTTCGCTTTCGCCAGCGGCGGCTCGCCGGTGCCGGTCGGCTTGAAATCTTCCAGCGCGGGTGGTTCGAGCGGCAGCTCGGTTTCCGACAGTGCCTGGTGTTTGCCGTTTGCCCAAACGATCGGGAATGGTTCGCCCCAGTATCGCTGCCGCGAAAAGAGCCAGTCGCGCAGTTTGTAGCGAATGTCGCGGCGGCCGTGGCCGTTCTCTTCGATCCAATCGATGATCTTTGCGGTCGCGGCCTCGCGCGCGAGCCCGTTCAGCAGCGGTGAATTAATCGCTGTCCCGACTTCGAGGTAACCGATCGATTCCTCCGTAGTTTTTCCGGGCGCCTGAACGACCGGCACAACGGCCAGGTCGAACCTCCGCGCGAATTCCAGGTCGCGCGTGTCATGTGCAGGGACGCCCATGATCGCGCCCGTGCCGTAACCCATCAGGACGTAATCCGCGATCCAGATCGGGATGCGTTCGTTGTTTACCGGATTGATGGCGAAGCCGCCGGTGAAGACGCCGGTTTTTTCTTTCGCCAGGTCCGTTCGCTCGAGATCGGATTTCGCGGCGATCTGGGAGCGGTAATCCGCAACGGCGTTGCGATGTTCTGAGGTCGTAATCTGATCGACGAGCGGATTCTCGGGGGCGAGCACCATGTAGGTCGCGCCGTAGAGCGTGTCGGGGCGGGTGGTGAAAACGCGAATGTTGTAGCGGCGGTCTATGACCGCCGATTCGTTTCTCGTGTCTTCGCTTCGACGGTCGGCTACGGGGAATTCGATCTCGGCGCCTTCGCTGCGGCTAATCCAGTTTCGCTGGAGCGCCTTGAGCGAAAGCGGCCAATCCAGGTCATCCAGTCCATCGAGGAGGCGATCGGCGAACGCTGTGATGCGCAGCATCCATTGCCGCATGGGACGGCGCACAACGGGGAAACCGCCCACTTCGCTTTTGCCGTCTATGACTTCTTCGTTGGCGAGAACGGTTCCCAGTTCCTGGCACCAGTTCACCGCTACTTCCGCGACATAGGCGAGCCGCACGCTGTCTGCGTCGTCGCCGCGGTAGGTCGAGATCGGTTCTGCTTTTTTCGTGTCCGGGTTAAACCAGGAATTGTAGATCTGGAGGAAAATCCACTGCGTCCATTTGTAGTAGGCGGGATCGGTCGTGTTGATCTCGCGTTCCCAATCGTAGGAAAACCCGATCCGTTTCAGTTGTGTTTTGAACTTCGCCACGTTCTCGCGCGTGGTGACGGCGGGGTGCTGGCCGGTCTTGATGGCGTATTGCTCCGCCGGCAAACCGAACGCGTCCCAGCCCATCGGATGAAGGACGTTGAATCCGTTCAGCCGTTTGTAGCGCGCGACGATATCGGTGGCGGTGTAACCTTCCGGATGGCCGACGTGCAACCCGGCGCCGCTCGGGTAGGGGAACATGTCGAGCACGTAGAATTTCGGTCTGTTCGGGTCGAAATTTTCTTCGCCAGGATTGGTCGCGTGGAAGGCCCGGGTCTCGTCCCAGATTGCCTGCCATTTCGGCTCGAGGCGATCGAATGGATAAGGTTTGCGGCGCTCGTTCATCAGGAAAGAATCAGGAAAGCAGGAAAAAAGGAAAAATCTCCTGCGTTCCTCTTTTCCTAATTCATTTTGGCTGATGCGCCACCTTCTCCTCGCCACGCGCAATGTGCACAAGACTCCGGAGTTTTCCGAGATCCTCGGAAGCGAATTCGACGTTCGCGATTTGTCGGTGGAACCGGATGCGCCGGCGATCGAGGAGACAGGCGCGACGTTCGCGGAGAACGCGATCCTGAAAGCGGTCGGCATCTCGCAGCGGTTTCCGGGGTTAGTGGTGGGAGACGATTCCGGTCTCGAAGTAGATGCGCTCGAGGGCGCGCCGGGGGTTTATTCCGCGCGCTATGCTGGCCGTGGCGCGAAAGACAGCGACAATGTCGCGCGACTGCTTTCAGAGCTGCGCAAGCTCTCGATCGAGCGGCCGTACTTCGCGCGGTTTCGCTGCGTGCTGGCTCTCGCGCGCGACGGAGAACTGATCGAGTGCTTCGAGGGCGTGGTGGAAGGGGCGATCGTCGAACTGCCTCGCGGCACAGGCGGATTCGGTTACGATCCCGTGTTTCAGCCGGCCGGACTGGCCCAGACGTTTGGCGAGATTGTTCCTGAAAAGAAGAACCGGATCAGCCACCGGGCGAACGCGATTCGACTGCTGCGAGCGGCGCTGCTGAAGTAAAGGACGGGCAGCGCCCGTCCCTCCAAAAAAGGGTTACTTCGGCGGCGGCGGCGGAGCGGCTGGGCCGGGCGGGGCGACCGTGCCGGGGGCACCCTGCACAGCGGCCGTCTTGATTTGGTAACCAATTTTCGTAATTCCGGCGTTCCGGATCTTATCTAGCAGAGTGATCACTTGGCCATGGGTGGCGAGCTGTTCGGCGCTGAGAGAGACCTTGATGTCAGGGTTCTGCTTTTGGAGCTCGTAGAGCTTGCCCATTACATCGTCGGTCAAAACCATGACATTATCGAAGTAAATGAGGCCGCCTTCGGTGACGCGAATAGAGACGTACTCCTTTTTATTTGGGTCGGCGGGCGGCACAGCCACGTTTTGTGGCAGGTTGATCGCAATGCCCTTCATGTGGGTCTGACTGAGGCTGACCATCATGAAGCTGGCGAGGAGGAAGAACATGATGTCGATCAACGGAATGATCTCGATCCGCGCGTGCTTCTTCGGGATGGGCGATCGCATTTTCATGGCTTCTTCCTTCCCCTAGTACGAGGCTCCGCTCATGGTGAATGTGATCGGAGTTCGCACTTTCGATACGGTGCCCGGTTTAAATCGCCACCTCCGGAACGCGCTGGTGGCCGCGTTATCCAAAACCGGACTTCCGGTGCTCTGAGCCATTTCCGCACTGGTCACGGCGCCGCTTGCGCTATCGACGGTCATGACGCACACGCCGCTGCCTGTAGTCTTGGAGCGACGCGCTTCATAAGGATACTCGGGACGCGGCGCGCTGACCGCGTTGATTTTTGCCGAAGACATCGACATCGGGCCGGCCGCCGCCTTCGGCTTGGCCAGCGGCACGACAGGCGCGTTCGTCGGCGGGCGCTTCGGGGGTGGTGTTGGTTTTTCTTCAACGAATTCCGGCTGTTGTTCCGGAATTGCATCGGGCGGCGGTGGCGGTGGCGGTTCTTCCTCCGGCGGCGGCGTCGGTTGCGCCTCTTGCTGCGTTTCGAGGGACATCTCGACGGTCGCTTCCGGGATTTGGCTGAGATCTAAAATTTCTTCCTTCGGATGAATGGCGGCGATGGCGACCGCAGCAAGATGGAGCGCGATCGCACCACCAAACGCAGCTACCGCCTGCCAGCGCGGCGCCGGACGGTAGAGAAGTGGTCCTGGTCCTTTCATGACAGTCTTATCTGCTGGGGCCGATGCCTTTTCCGGCCGAGCTTTTGATTTCAAACGACAACTTGAGGAACCCCGAAGAACGAATCTGGTCCAGCATGCGGGTTACGTTGCCGTGAACCGCGTCAGCGTCGCCACGAATGAAGATCTTGGCCTCCGGATTGGTCTTATAGATCGCCTGCAGCCTGGGCAGAATGTCCTCGAGCTTGATGATCTGCTTGTCGAAATAGTACGTACCCTCCTTGTCAACCGAGAGGCTGATGTAGTCCTTCTTTGATTGGACTTTGCCCGAGGAACCTTCAGGCAGTGCCACTTTCCAACCCTTCAGCGTGACCTGACTGAGGCTCACCATCATGAAGCTCGCGAGAAGAAAGAACATGATGTCGATCAACGGAATGATCTCGATCCGCGCGTGCTTCTTTGGGATGGGCGAAGTGACCTGCATCGTTGGCCTCTAGATGGATGAGCGAGTGGCCGAAGTCGGAGTCGTTCCGGGAACCTCCACCTCGCTATGTCCGGCTTTGTTTTGCGCTTCGAGCATAACCTCCAGGTTCGTCGCAGCCGTCTGCAGTTCGAACTCTAAGTTAGACACGCGGGAACTGAAAAAGTTAAACGGAATTAGGGCAAAAATCGCGATACCGAGACCGCAGGCCGTGGCGATCAGCGCTTCCGCGATACCGCCCGTCACAGCGACGACCGCAACCTCTTCGTTCTTGAGGGCGCCGAATGCCTTCATCAAACCGACGATGGTTCCTAGCAACCCAAGCAGCGGGGCCAGCGTCACGAGCGTGTCCATGACCACGACGAAACGACCGGCTCGTTTGATCTCGATGCCGGCCGCGACCTGCAAGGCGCCCTGAAGCGAAGCGTGCTGATGGTTCAAACCGTTCCACATCATGCGCAGGACAGGGTCGCGCGAATCCCGGGAGAGCCGAGAGGCTTCCGCGACATCACCGACCTCGATGGCGGTGAAAACTTTCTCGATCCGTTTCGGGTCACGGCGCATCCAGCGTCCCAGCCACCAGAAGATTCGCTCCAGGACGACGGCCAGGGCCACGATGGAGACCACGAGAATCGGCCACATGATCGGACCGCCGTGATTGAAATTGTAAATAAAGAAGTTCTTATCCCACTCGCTCTCGGGTGTTGGTGCCGGGGTCGGTGTCCCACTCGGAGACGGAGAAGTGCCGACCGCCGGTGCTGTCGTTGTCGACGTTGTTGTCGCGGGCGACATGGTGGTGGTGGCCGGCGACGTGGTGGTGGTGGCGGGCGACGTTCCCGGAGCCATCGCCGTCGCCCCTGGGGCGGCGGGTGCGGCCGGAGTTGTGACCGGCGCCGTGGCAGGCGCTGTCACGGGAGCAGTGACCGGACTGGTGGCGGTGGTGGGTGGTGCGCCCGGAGGTCTTGCCGGAGTCGTTGGCGGCGGCTGGCCGAACGAAGTCAGCGCGAGAGTTAGAGAGCAGAGGCTGGCGATTAGCAGTGTTTTCATAGGTTGATTAGAAAGTTGGTCCCGACCACGAATTCCGATGAGTTGGGTATCCTCATAAAGGAGATTAGTACTAGTCGAGCAAAACTTTCGCGTGATGTCTTTTCGACGTTTCGGAGGAGCCACTAATAGTAGTTCGCATCATCATCCGCCGTGGGATGTAGCTTAGGGTCAGGAAATTGCGCGAGGGAAGCATTATTTTTCTTCGCGCCTCGCATTCGTAACCCGATTTCGCAGCGGCGGCCAATCGCCGATCCGCCCTTCCAACGCGTCGCCCTCCTTGATTGGCCCGACGCCGGAGGGCGTCCCGGTCATGATCAGATCGCCCGGCAACAGCGTGAGCCCCTGGCTGGCGAACGAGACAATCTCGGCCACGGGATAAATCATCTGGCTGGTGCGCGCCTGCTGTTTCACCTCGCCGTTTTGCCGCAGGGTGATCGGCAGATCGCTCACGTCCACGTCGCTGTAAACGAAAGGGCCGATGGGCGAATACGTGTCGAAAGATTTCGCGCGGGCGAATTGTTTCTCGGAACTTTGCAAATCGCGGTCGCTGATGTCCTCGGCCACGGTGTAACCGAAAACGTGATCGAGCGCGCGCTCGACGCTCACGTTCTTCGCTCGTGCGCCGATGACGATGGCCAGCTCGACTTCGAAATCGGTTTTGTGTTCGGGGAACGCGATCTCGATCGTGCCTTCGTGCGGCAGGAGCGACGTCGGCGCCTTGAACCAGATCAGCGGGGTGCCGAGCGGCGTCCGTTTCATTTCCGCGATGTGATCGGCGTAGTTCAGCCCGACCGCCATGAGCTTGCTCGGCGCGACCGGAACGCCGATTTGCAATTCGCCCAGGGGAACGACAGCGCCGGTGAAATCGAGCCCGAGCCAGTAAGGCTTCGAGAGCAGGTGCACATCGTCTCCGCGCACTTCGCCGTAAACGCGCTCACCGTTGAATAGAAAGCCGCCGAACGTTCGCATGCGAATTGCGAGTCTCGCGTGAATGCATGCTGCGCGTCAAGGAGCGGCGGTTTACAAACCGCCGATTTAAAACGTCGGCGGTCTGGAGGCCGCCGCTCCTTGAAGTTGAAGCTACTTCGGCACGACCACGACAAAATCGCGCACGGTTTTTTGCTCGGGGATCGAAACTACACCGCGTTCTCCGGCGAACCAGAACGCGCTGGACGATCCGCCATCGAGATTCAGTGCGCGCTGAACTTTCAGATCCGGCGCCAGGCGCGCGGTCGCCAGGATCTCACCCATTTGGGCCAGGGTCACGGACGACGAAAATCCGATGGCGGCGCGGTCCGACCCGGTGGTCAGAACAAACGTCCGCCGAGCGGGCTTGGTATTATTGAGGCCGGCAACGGCGGCGCCCGCGTCCACGAGAAATGGCCCGCATTGCAAAGCGGCGGTCGCGTTTTTGCGCGAAGAATATTCGGCCGCGCGAAGAAGTTCCACGCGCCCTTTCGTGGCTACGAGCACGCCGCTGAGCAGACGCGCCTTGCGCAACGGCGCGATCAATTTTCCATCGCTGATCAGCAATCCGACGGGTGCATTTTGCGGATCGAAGTACCCGCCATTCACGCCGGCCAGGCCGTGGGTCCGGCGCATCACGGAGGCGAGGTCTTCATTCCCAGCCGGGTTATCGGCCACGCGGACAAC
>JBEEHI010000065.1:0-3256 GCA_041167305.1 Verrucomicrobiota bacterium | reverse complement strand
GGGATCTGCGGGACCGCCATGGGCTCGGTGGCGGCGGCTTTGCGCGAGCGCGGCTTCATCGTCACCGGCTCGGATGAGAGCGTTTATCCGCCGATGTCGACCTTTCTCGAGAGCAAGGGGATCGCGCCGCATTCCGGTTACCGGCCGGAAAATATTCCCGAGGACGCCGACATTATCGTGATCGGTAACGTGATGAAGCGCGGCAATCCCGAGGTGGAAGCGGTCCTGAATCGCAAGCTTTACTACGTGTCGTTGCCGGAAATGCTGAAGGAGTTGTTCCTGCGCGAGCGGCACAATCTCGTCGTCTCCGGCACCCATGGAAAGACGACCACCACCTCGTTGCTCGCCTGGATTTTCACGGTGGCCGAACTCGATCCGAGCTACGTCATCGGCGGGCTCCCGGCGAATCTCGGGCAGGGCGCGCTTTTCAACGACTCGAAGTATTTCGTAATCGAAGGGGACGAATACGATTCCGCTTTCTTCGACAAGCGCTCGAAGTTCGTCCATTACCTGCCCGAGCTCCTGATCGTGAACAACATCGAGTTCGATCACGCCGACATTTTCAACAACCTCGACGAGATCAAGCTGAGCTTCCGCCGCCTGTTCAACATCGTGCCGCAAAACGGAATGATCCTGCTCAACGGCGACGACGCGAACTGCCTGGACGTCGCGCGGCAACTCCAGCCGTTGATGGCGCAGATCGAAGAGGTGGGCTTTTCCGCGAATTGCGCGCGGAAAATCTCGGATGTGACTTATACGACCCATACGTCCTATTTTGGGTTAGGCGGCGAGAAGTTCGAGATGCCACTGATAGGCGAGTTCAACGTTCGCAATGCTGCGATGGCGATCTCGGCCGCGCGGTTCTACGGCGTTTCGCTCGAGAAAATTCGCAAGGCCCTGAAGACTTTCAAAGGAATCGCGCGCCGGCAGGAGGTGCGGGGTGAAGCGCGCGGGATCAAGGTGATCGACGATTTCGCGCATCATCCCACGGCGATCCGGGAAACGTTGCGCGCCCTGCGCCATCGTTATCCCGGGGCGCGGATTTGGGCGGTATTCGAACCGCGCTCCAACACGACCCGGCGTGCCGTCTTCCAACAGGAGCTGCCCGATGCGCTGAAGCTGGCTGACGGCGTTTTCATTTCGCAGATCGCGCGGCTCGACCAGATCCCCGAGAAGGAGCGGCTCGATCCGCAGGCGGTGATGGAATCGATCGCCGCCTCAGGCCGGCCGGCGTTTTACGAACCGGACGCCGCTCATATTATAGAGAAGCTCGTGCCGCTGCTGAAAGAGAAGGACGTGGTGGTGGTCTTTAGTAACGGCGGGTTTGAGGGGATTCATGAGAAGTTGTTGGAGAGGCTGAAGGCGTCTTCGCTGTAGCGGCGGTCTATGACCGCCGATCCCCTGGACGACAAACGGCGCACGGAACGGCTCCGCCGACTCGAGCGCATCTTTGCCTCATCGCCGATTTACTTCGTAACAGCGTGCGCCTTCGATCGACGTTCGATCTTGGCAGCACCTGCGGTTCATCACGCCTTCCTGCGATTCGCTGCCCAAGGTGAAAAATGCGGCGCCTATATCGGCGCGTACGTAATCATGCCCGATCACATTCATCTTTTTGTCGCTCTCGAGCCGGAGGAAAGGCTGAGCCTCTGGATGAAATCGTTGAAGAATTCCGTGTCGAAGGCCTTACGATGCTTAAGTTTTTGCTCGCCACACTGGCAAAAGGGTTTCTTCGATCACGTGCTTCGGAGTGAAGAATCCTACAGTCAGAAGTGGGAATACGTTCGCGATAATCCTGTCCGCGCGGGACTGGTGAAGAACTGGGAGGATTGGCCATTCAGCGGTGAAGTCCATCGCTTGGAATATCGCGAGTAGCGTTTCGCGTCGGCGGTCATAGACCGCCGCTACAGGAAGAAGCGCATTACGAAGTGTGGTCGTGAACAATGCGCCAGCCGGCCGGCGTCCGGCGAAAGAGGAGCGTGAAAGTACCGTGCGGCTTGTCGTTATTTCGAAGGAGTTTCCATCGGCCAACGACGATGGCGGCATTGGAACTTATCAACGTGACGCTGATGTCGGAGAACGTGAGTGTGCCCATCTTCTCCCGGCTGTTGTATTTCTTG
This sequence comes from Verrucomicrobiota bacterium, assembly GCA_041167305.1. GTDB lineage: Bacteria > Verrucomicrobiota > Verrucomicrobiia > Chthoniobacterales > UBA10450 > AV80. The sequence goes on along the minus strand of JBEEHI010000065.1, from coordinate 1,136 downwards.
CGGTAATTATCGCGAACGGTTTGCCAGCCCCGCGTGATCTTGTCGCCGGAAACAAACTCGGTGGCTTCGGAACGCGCGTAGCCGGCCATGAATCCGTCGATATCCCCGCCGTTCCACGCGGCCACTTGCGATGCCATCACCGCGCGGATTGCCGCGGCGGTGCTATTCGCTGCTGCCAAAGCACTCGCATTGCAAAAGGCGATTAACGCGAAAAGCGAAGCGATATGGCGACTCTTCATTGGACGTTGAACGTTGGACGTTGGGTGTTGGACGTTCTGCCTATAAAGCCGCGCGAATGCAATCCCCAGGGGAGGGGTTGAAGCGTTGAGACAGTCCCCCTGCAACGCTGTAACGCTTCAACTCTTCAACGTCCCCGTATAACCTTGACCTTCCTCCCCTGACCATTTACATAAAGCGCGTGCTTCGCCCTCTCTGTCTTGTGGCGCTGTGTCTCGCGGCGCTGACTTCGGTTTTCGGGCAACCGAAACCGAGCGCGCCGGCCGTCAGTCCGCGCCCACTTCCCACGAGCGCCCCCCAGGTTGCGCCACCCGCGCCCTCCGCCCCGCCGAAAACAACGACGACTACGACCACCACGACGGAAGAAGCGCCCGCCGCTGTCCCGCCCGCGCAAAGCCAGACACAGACAAGTCCCGCCCCTCCGCCTTCCATTCCTGGCACAACGCCGGTTCCTTCCGATAAGACGGAAACGCTCCAGTTCCCAAACAGCGACGTCGTCGATGTTCTCCGTTTTTACGAAACCATCACCGGCAAGAAGCTGATCATGGACAACTTCGTCCAGGGCAAAGTGAGCATTTTCCTCAGCCGACCGGTTCCGCGCGATGAAGCCATCAAGATCATCGAGATGAACTTGCTCATGAACGGCTATTCGCTGGTCCCCGCCGGCGGCGACATCGTCAAAGTCATCGGCACTGGCCGAAGCCCGCGCAACGCCGGTGTCGCGCTCATTTCCGATGAGGCCGATCTTCCCGAGGGCGAACACGTCGTGACCTTTCTCTTCAAGCTGCGCTATGCCGATCCGGTGGAGCTGCAGCAGGTGCTCGGGCAATATCTTTCGCCGCCCCAGTCTTACACTTCGTTTTTGGCGCTGCCGAAATCGTCCAGCATCCTGATCACGG
>JBEEHI010000064.1:0-8261 GCA_041167305.1 Verrucomicrobiota bacterium | reverse complement strand
ATCGGGCTCCCGCCTCAAGGGCACGATCCTAGCTTTCCGTTTGGCCACGCATGGATCGCCAGACTCTTGACGCCTTGTTGACGGGGATGCTCGAAAGCGCCGAGGGCGTCTCCGACTTGCTTTTTATCTCGGGGAAACCGCCGCTTGTCGAGGTCCACGGCCGTTTGAACAACTTCCCGATCGACACCCCCGAATCGGCCCTAACGCCGGTGCTTATCGAACAACTCGCCGGCCAGATCATGAATGGAAGCGAACGGCTGCGCCTGGAGTTTTCCACCAGCGGCTCGTGCGATTGCAGTTACGCGATCGAGAACCTGGCGCGGTTTCGGGTCAACATCTTCAAACAGAATGGCCGTCACGCGATCGTGATGCGCAAGCTTCAGTCGAAAATCCCCAGCCTCGATCTGCTTGGGTTGCCGCCGATTTTCCGCGAGATCGTCAAGGAAAAGGACGGCATTATTCTTCTCACCGGCGGCACCGGGACCGGCAAGACGACCACGCTCGCCGCCTTGTTGAACGAGCTGAACGAGACCCAGGAAATCCACATCGTTACGCTCGAAGATCCGATTGAATTTTTTCACACCCATCGGAAGGCGGCGATCAGCCAGCGCGAGCTCGGGAAAGATTTTCCCAACTTCGCCGACGGTTTACGCGCGGCCCTGCGCCAGGCGCCGAAAGCGATCCTGGTGGGTGAGATTCGCGATCGCGAGACGCTCGAGATCGCCATGACCGCGTCGGAGACCGGCCACATTGTTTTCAGCACCCTGCACACGATCAACGCCGGCCAGACGATCAACCGCATCCTCGGCATGTTCTCGCGCGAGGAAGAACAGCAGGTCCGCCAGCGTCTCGCCGCGACGTTGCGTTACGTCGTAAGCCAGCGGCTCGTGAACAAGATCGATGGCGGCCGCCTGCTCGTTACCGAAATCATGGGGAGCAGTCTGCGGACGCGGGAAACAATAGTTTACGGCGAATCGGAGAACAAAACGTTCCACGAAATTATCGAGGCCGGCTCGAGCCTCGGCTGGCAGACTTTCGATCAATCGATCATCGAAGCTTACAAGGCCGGGCTTATAACGGAGGAAACCGCCCTGGTTTCGTGCACGAACAAGGGAAGAATCCGCCGCGAACTGGACGTGCTCCAGAAGCAACGCGGGGCCCGAGACGAGCAGGTGCCATCCGGGCTGAAACTTTCCATCCCGGAGCCGATCCGACTTATCTACGAAGACGCGGCCCCTGCCGCTACTCCGGGCCCGGCCGAGAGGCGCTGACACATTCTGTTTGAGCGCAGGCACGCCCTCGCCCAATCTACGGAATGTCGCTTCGAATCGCTTCGCGCTTCTTCCTCTTCCTTTTTTTCTGCGGTCTCCATTCAGTTCGAGGCGCCGACCCTTCACCCACGCCGGCCGCTGGAATCGATGAAAAACTTTTTCGCGGTATGCAATGGCGCCAGGTCGGTCCGTTCCGCGGCGGCCGCGCGCTCGCCGTCGAAGGCGTTCCGAGCGAACCCGGCGTCTATTACTTCGGCGCGGTCGGGGGCGGCATTTGGAAAACGACGGACGGCGGCGCGAACTGGGCGCCGCTCTTTGATAAGGAAACTATCTCCTCCATCGGCGCGATTGCGGTGGCGCCCTCGGATCACAACGTGGTTTACGCCGGCACCGGCGAGGCGGCGGTGCGCGGAAATATTTCCTACGGCACCGGCGTTTACCGATCGGTCGACGCTGGAAAGACCTGGAAGAACATCGGGCTGAAAGATACGCGACACATCGGAGCGCTGATCGTCGATCCGAAAAACGCCGACATTGTTCTGGTCGCCGCGCTCGGTCACGTCTTCGGCCCGAACCAGGAGCGCGGGATCTTTCGCACGACCGATGGAGGGAAGACGTGGACCAAGGTTCTGAGCAAAGACCAGGACACGGGCGGCATCGATGTCGTGTTCGATCCGCAAAACTCGAACGTTGTCTTCGCGGCACTCTGGCAGGCGCGCCGGCAGCCGTGGAATTTTTCGAGCGGCGGGCCGGGCAGCGGTTTGTACCGCTCCGAAGATGCTGGCGTGACATGGAAACGTCTCGAAGGAAATGGTCTGCCGGACGGAATTCTAGGCCGCATCGGCGTGAGTGTTTCGGGCGCGGATTCGAATCGCGTTTACGCCATGATCGAGGCGAAAGAAGGCGGGCTCTTTCGCTCCGAGGACGGCGGAACGAAATGGACGCGCGTGAATGAAGATGGCCGATTCCGCCAGCGCGCCTGGTACTTCAGCAAAGTTTACGCAGACCCGAAAGCCGCAGACACGGTTTACGTTTTGAATACGGGGCTGTTCCGCTCGGTCGATGGCGGGAAATCGTTCACGCTCCTGCCGGCCCGGCATGGCGATCATCACGGCCTCTGGATCGACCCGCAAAATCCGCAGCGGATCGCGAACGCGAATGACGGCGGCGCCGCGGTCTCGATGGACGGCGGCAAAACCTGGACAACGCAGCTGAACCAGCCGACCGCGCAGTTCTATCATGTCGCGGTCGACAACGCGTTCCCGTATCACATCTACGGCGCGCAACAGGACAGCTCGAATGTTGCTGTCGCCAGCCGCGGCGAATCCGGTGTGATCACGACGCAGGATTGGTTCGTGGCGGGCGGCGGCGAATGCGGCTTCGTCATTCCCGATCCCCGGGATTGGCACATCATTTATTCCAACAATGAGGGTTACCTTACCTATTACGACAAGAACAAAGAGCACGCGCACGATGCCAGCGTGGCTCCGCTGGATAATTCCGGCCACGGCGCGGTCGATCTCACCCATCGTTTTCAATGGATCTCGCCGCTCCTGCTTTCACCGCACAATCCCGATGTGATCTACACCGCCGGGGAAAGCGTTTTCAAATCAACCGACCAGGGAAGAACGTGGAAGCAGATCAGCGAAGACCTGACCCGGAACGACAAGACCAAGCAACAGCCGAGCGGCGGTCCCCTCACCCTCGACATCACGTCGGTCGAATATTACGACACCGTTTTCGCGCTGGCCGAATCGCCGAAAAAACAGGGAATGCTCTGGGCTGGCACAGACGACGGCCTCGTTCACCTAACGACTGACGAAGGCCAGCATTGGACGAACGTTTCGCCGAAGGCGGTGCTGGAGTGGAGCACGGTGAGCCTCATCGATCCGTCGCCTCACGACGCCGCCGTTGCCTACGTCGTGTTCGATCGGCACAAGCTCGACGACTTCAAGCCCTACATTTTCAAGACCGGCGATTCGGGAAAGAGCTGGACGGCGATTACGACCGGCATCCCGGAAGGCGCCTACGTGCACGCGGTCCGCGAAGATCCTAAGAAGCGCGGACTGCTTTACGCCGGCACGGAGACCGGCATGTATGTCTCGTTCGACGATGGCGCGCACTGGCAACCGATGCAGTTAAACCTGCCGGTCACGCCGATTCACGATCTCGTGGTGAAAGACGACGATCTCGTTGTCGCGACGCACGGCCGTTCGTTCTGGGTGCTCGATGACATTACGCCTTTGCGCCAGGCGACAGCGCAATCTGCCCAGGCGGATGCGCTGCTTTACCAGCCGCAGACGGCGTTGCGCCTGCATTACCCGACTGAGGTCGACAAGCGACAGGCCGCCGGCGACAACCCGCCTCCGGGCGCGATCATCGATTATTATTTGAAAGTCGCGGCGAAGGATGAAGTGACGCTCGATATTCTCGACGCGCAGGGAAAAGTCGTCCGGCATCTTTCGAGTAAGGACAAAAAGAAAAACGATCAACCGCCGGAGTGGCCTGACCAGGTCGAAACGCCGCGCACCATTCCGGCCACGGACGGCATGAACCGTTTCGCGTGGGATCTCCATTACGATGATCCGATTGAAACGCCGGGCGCTTTTTATTACGGCGAAGGTCCGCGCGGTCCGCTGGCCGCCCCGGGTGAATATCAGGTGAAGCTAACCGTGGCCGGGAAAACCCAGACTGCGCCACTTCATCTCGTGATCGATCCGCGAATCAAGGACGCCGAGCCGGTGATTTCAAAGCAGTTCGAGCTTTCGTCAAAGGTCGCGAACCGGATCGGCGAACTGCATCAGGCGATTAACGAGATCCGAAATGTGAAGACGCAAATCCAGGGATTGCGCAAACGCTTCGGTGATGATGAGCGCCTGAAGGCTGCGCTCGCCGCCGCGGACGATCTGTTAAAGAAAATGGCGGCGGTCGAGGAGCAGTTGATCCAGGTGAACATGAAAGGATCGGAGGGCAACCTCGCCTTTCCAAACATGCTGAACGAAGCGTTCTTCTCGTTTAGCCGCACGATTGAATACGCCGATTACGGCCCGACCCAGCCGCAATACGAACTGTTCAAGTCCCTCGAGACGCGGCTCGACGAGCAATTGAAAAAGTGGACTCAGCTGAAGACCGAGGAAGTGCCGAAGATCGCGGCGTTGATCCGGCAGGTCGAGCTGCCCGCGATCTCCGTAGAGAAACCGTGATTATGTCTTGTCGACGCTGTATTTCCCGGGACCGACGAAGAGAATCCCGAGGAGAACAAAACACATTTCGATGGACGGCAACGCGGTGCGGAAGCCGCTCCCATGTTTCACGCCGATAGCATGAGCGATGGCCAGAACGAGAAGGACCAGAACGCCGGGCCGAAAGAACAAACCGAGAATGACGAGCACGCCGCCGATGCAGCCGAGGAGCGCGCCAATAAAACCCCACACCTGGAAATGCGAATGAATACCGAAATTCCGCGCGCCCGCACCGAAATGCGCCCAGCCCGACGGCCCGCTCATTAACGCCGGAGCCGTGTAGAGAATGAACAGGATGCCGAGACTCACCCGAAGCAGGAGCAGGCCGAAGTCAGCGTATTTCGCGAGAAATTGCATTCGCATGGGCGGATGATGAAACGATCGATGCGACAACGCAAACCAAAGCCGGAAGGGCTGCCGAGCTTCAATTCCTTCCAACCGAAATCATGAATAAAGCCGTCCTACTCGCCGCGGGGCGCGGAACGCGGATGCGCGATCTCACTGAGGCGTTGCCCAAACCGATGCTGGAGGTGCGCGGCAAGCCCGTCCTGCAGCACATCGTGGAAGGCTTGCGCGACGCTGGCCTAACGAATCTCCTGATTATCGTGGGCTGGCGGGCAGACGTTGTGAAAGAGTTTTTTGGCGACGGTTCAAAGCTCGGCGTCCGCATTCAATACGAGACCCAAACGGTTCAGGACGGAACCGGCAAAGTGGTCGCGCTCTCGCGAACCTTTGTGGGCGACGATCCGTTTTTGCTCAGCTACGGCGACATTCTCGTCGCACCCGAGAATTACCAGCGTCTCTGCGCCACGCTAAGCGATGCGGAAGCGGTCCTGACCGTGAAGCGGAGTGACGATGTTAGCCAGGGCGGCGCCGTTTTCGTAAACGAGAAGTTCGAGCTGACCGATCTCCGGGAAAAACCGAAGCCGGGAGAGCCGACGAGCCCTTGGTACAATGCCGGCATCTATGCGTTTCGACCGAGCATCTTCGATTTCATTGCGAAGCTTCGTCCCTCGCCGCGCGGCGAATACGAATTAACCGACGCGGTTCGCGATCTCGCCCTGGCCGGGAAAAAAGTTCAGGCGCTCGAAATTACCGGCGAATGGGTGGATGTCCGCGATCCGGAAATCCTGGCCCAGCTCAACCGATAGATTCCGGCGATTCGTCCGAACCTTCGGGCCGGTTTTGTTCGCCGATTTCCTCTTCGATCTCGCGCTGCCAGGCCTTCGAAACCCAGGGCCGCACCAAGCCGTAGAGCAGATAAACCAGAAACAGGACCGCCGGCATCCATTCGTAGTTCAGCACGGTGAAAAGAAGGACGACCGCGATCACGAGGAAGCGGGAAAGCGAGCGCGTGGTGCGCCAGGTGACAGCTTTGAAACTGGGATAACGCAGCCGGCTGAACATCATGATCGAAAGAAAAACCATCAACGGCGGCAGGACCCACTTGAATTCGCCGATCTCGTGATCGCGTTCGCCGAACCACCACAGCATAAAAAGGGTGATCGAGGCGATCAGCCCCGCTGCCGCGGTAATCGGAAACCCCAGAAATTCCTTGTTGTTGGACGGAACACCCTCCGCAGCCGCGACGTTGAAACGAGCCAGTCTCAGCGCGCCGCACAGCAGGTAAATGAAAGCGACGACCCAACCGACGCGCGGAAACGCCAGCAGCACGATCCGATAGACCATCAAGGCCGGCGCCAGCCCGAACGAAATAACATCCGCAAGTGAATCGAACTCGCGGCCGAACGAGCTGTCGTGACCACCGAGCCGGGCCAGCCGCCCATCCAACACGTCGAAAATGCAGGCCCCCAGAATGAACCAGACCGCGAGGTGGAAAAGCTTGGCGGCCGCGTCGGGATCGGAAACTTGCAGGAGCGCGCCCTGCACGATCTGGAGCGTGGCCGCGAATCCGCAAAAGAGGTTCCCCGCCGTCATCAGGTTCGGCAGCAAATAAATCTTGGGATTAGGCGTGCTCATCTTTCAGCGAAGCCGTGCGATCACACTGGTCCCACCCGTGACGCGGTCGCCCACCTTCACCAACACCTCGGCATCGAGCGGTAAGTATACTTCCGTTCGCGACCCGAAGCGAATCATCCCGAAGTGTTCGCCCTTCTTCAATTCGTCGCCTACGCTCGACCAGCCAACGATCCGGCGCGCGATCATCCCAGTGAGCTGGCGGACGACAAAAGTCCCGCGGGCATTTTGGAACGCCCAGGTCATCGCGCGGTTCTTGGTCGTGCAATCGGCGTGGCGCGCGTCGAGGCAAAGGCCGGCGTGCGCTTTTTTGTAAATGATCTTGCCATCGACCGGCGCGCGATTGGTGTGAACGTCGAACACGGAAAGAAATATTCCCACGCGCTTTTGGCGCGCGTGCACCACTTCGGGTTCGTCGATCTCGACGATGTCGGCGACCGTGCCGTCGGCCGCGGCCACCACCGCGTTAGGATCAACGGGCGAGACCCGCGCCGGATCGCGGAAGAACCAAAAGACGTAAATCGTCAGGAGCAGAACGAGCAGGAGAAGCCACGGGAAAAACCACGCGCTCGCGATCGCGAGAAGCGCGAGAGCCGCAAAGATCCACCGCGCTTCGTAGAGAGTTTTAGATCGCATGAAAGGGGCATTTTCGGAGGCAGCTCACCTCTGGTCAAGCACGCCCGGCAATATCCCAAATCCGCTCCCGGAGCTGGAGGCGCCGCGACCACCAGATAGTGTGCTCGGGCCGGGCCAGTCCCCCAATTTATTGTGCAAAATAAGCGCGCTAAACGACAAACTATCGGTTGTTGAAAGGGCGCTTTTCGCCTATCTTTTTCAACGTATATGCCAGCCTCTGCTTTAAGTGTTATGGACGACGAAAACTCGGACAATCAGAAACGCCAAACCGAGGCGACCGGAATCAGTCAGGGGCAGAAGTATGACGCCGCCCAGATCGATAAATTAGAGGGGCTCGAGGCGGTCCGCAAACGGCCGGGCATGTATATCGGCGACCCGGATGAGCGCGGGTTGCACCACATGGTTTTCGAGGTGCTCGACAACTCGATCGATGAACATCTCGCCGGTTATTGCACGAAAATCGACGTCACGATCCACGTCGATGGGTCTGTCTCGGTGAAGGACAACGGGCGCGGCATTCCGGTCGACATGCATCCGAAATGGAAGATGCCGGCCGTCGAGCTGGTGCTGACGAACCTGCATGCCGGCGGGAAATTCGGACAGGGCGCTTACAAATATTCCGGCGGATTGCACGGGGTCGGCGCGAAATGCGTCAACGCGCTTTCCGATTGGTTCAAAGTCGAGGTCTATCGCGAGGGCAAGGTGCATCACATGGCTTTCGAGCGCGGCAAGACCACGCAGAAACTCGAAGTGATCGGGGAGCTGAAGAACAAAAAACAAACGGGAACGCTGATCACGTTTTTCCCGGATCCGACGATTTTCACGATCACGACCGAATTTAGATTCGAGAGGCTGGCCAGCCGTTTGCGAGAGTTAGCGTTCCTGAACCCAGGACTGGAGATCTTCCTGGTCGATGAACGCAGCGAGACGGGGAAGAAGGAAGCGTTTATTTACAAGCGCGGGATCGAGGAATTCGTGCGCGAGTTGGGCGAAAACAAACAGGTCATTCATCCCAAGCCGGTCGTTCTTTCCCGCCAGCGTGACGAGGTGTTTATCGATGTCGTCCTGCAATACAACGATAGCTACAACGACCAGATCCTTTGCTTCGCGAATTCGATTCCGAATCCGGACGGCG
>JBEEHI010000063.1:0-7916 GCA_041167305.1 Verrucomicrobiota bacterium | reverse complement strand
AAGACATTCGCCATCAACCATTCGTCGCCGCGAAGTAATTGGTCGATGGTGTCGAAATGCAATCGGCTCCAGCGCCATCGAGTGAAACCGAAGTAGTTGCTTCCCCGCCGCCCGCACCAGAACTGTGCGCGCTGCCGGTTTCCGCCCCGGAAAATTTCATCAACCGGGAGCTAAGCTGGCTCGAATTCAATCGGCGCGTCCTCGAAGAAGCGCAGGACAAGACGCAGCCGTTAATCGAACGGGTCAAGTTCCTGAGCATCTTCAGTTCGAACCTCGACGAATTTTTCGAGATTCGCGTCGCCGGGATCAAACAGCAGATCGAGAGCGAGACGAGCGACATCGGGCCGGATGGATTGTCGCCGACCGAAACGTTCACCCGGATTCAGCGCTGCGTCCGCGAGATGGTCGCGACGGAATACGAGGTATTGAATGGAGAGCTGATGCCGGAGCTGGCCAAAAACGGCATTCGAATCCAGCCGATCCACCAGCTCAACGCCAGGCGCGCGGCCTGGGCAAAAAAGTTTTTCCAGGAGGAAGTTTTGCCGCTGCTCACGCCGCTGGCGGTGGATGCATCGCACCCGTTCCCGCAGTTGCTGAACAAGAGCCACAATCTCTTTGTCCGCGCGAAAACGAAACGCCGCGGGGAACCGTTGCACGCGGTCGTACAGGTGCCGCGCGTTCTGTCGCGCCTGATCGCTCTGCCCCGCACCGCCGACGAACCTTGGACCTACATCTACCTGGCGGCACTGATCAAACATAACATCGCCGACCTTTTTCCCGGCTTGATCCTCGATGGAGTGCACGCCTTCCGCGTCACGCGCAACAGCGACCTCTACATCGACGAAGAGGAAGCGGAGAATCTTTTGCGCACGATCGAACAGGAGCTGCGGCGCTCCTCCCGCGGTAACGCCGTGCGCCTGGAAGTGGAGGCGGATTGTCCCCGGGAATTCCTCGAGTTGCTCCTCGAGTTCTTCGATCTTCACGACGAGGACGCTTACAAGGTCAACGGCCCCCTTTCCATGACGCACCTGCTGCCACTCGTGACCAACGACGCGTTCGCCAAGCTGAAGGACCGGCCGTTCCAACCCGCGCTCGATCCGGCCCTCCCGCCGGACGCGGACGTCTTCGAGGTTCTCCGGAAACAGGATGTGTTGTTGCACCATCCGTACGACAGCTACGACCCAATCGTGGAGTTGATCGAGAAAGCGGCGCAGGATAAGCAAGTCCTGGCGATCAAAATCACGCTCTATCGAACGAGCGGCGATTCGCCCATCGTCGAGGCGCTCATCGATGCCGCCGCCGCGGGGAAACAGGTGACGGCCATTGTGGAATTGCGCGCCCGGTTCGATGAAGCGGTCAATATTCAATGGGCGCGCCGTCTCGAGGAAGCGGGCGCGCACGTCATCTACGGCGTCGTCGGATTGAAGACGCACTGCAAGATGCTGCTGATCGTGCGGCGCGACAGCGACCGGCTGCGGCACTACGTCCACCTTGGCACCGGCAACTATCATCCGCGCACCGCTCGCACTTACACCGACTTTAGTTATCTGACCGCCGAACCCCAACTGACCGAGGAAGTGTCGACGGTTTTCAACACGCTGACCGGACTCGCCGGCTATCCGGGTTTGAAAAAGCTGATGGTCGCCCCGTTCGATATGAAGGAGCGCCTGATCGGAATGATCGAGCGCGAACGCGATCACGCTCGCGCGGGGAAACCGGCGCGGATCGTCGCGAAGTTAAACTCGCTCGTCGACCAGGAGATCATCGAGAAGCTTTACGAGGCTTCCTGCGCCGAGGTTCCAATCGACCTGATTGTCCGCGGCATTTGTTGTCTGCGTCCGAAAATTCCGGGACTCAGCGAAAACATCCGCGTCATCAGCATCGTGGGCCGTTTCCTCGAGCACAGCCGGATCTATTACTTTGCGAACGTCGGCCAGCCGGAGCTGTATCTCGGCAGTGCCGACTGGATGCCGCGGAATTTCCTGCGCCGCATCGAGGTGGCGTTCCCCATCATGGATCCCGCCTTGCGCGACCGCGTCATCAACGAAGTGCTCCCGAATTTCCTGACCGATCGCGTGAAGGCGCGCGAACTTCAGCCGGACGGCAGTTACCGGCGGCTGAAGCCGGAGGGAACCGAGCCGCGGGTCCAGGCGCAGTGGCAATTCCGGGAAAAATCGCGCCAGCGCCTGCAAGCACCCAAGTCAAAACGCCAGCGCGGACCACGCCTGACTCCCATCAGCACCACCGACTCCGGGAAGCCGTGAAAGCGAAAAAGATTCTCGTCATCGATATCGGCGGGTCGAACGTGAAGTTGATGATTTCAAGCCGCGCGAAGCGGCGAAAATTCCCCTCCGGTCCCAGGCTCACGCCGCGGCAATTCATCGCGAAGACGAAAGCCGCCGTCGCGGATTGGAAATTCGACGCGATTGCGCTCGGGTTCCCCGCGCCGGTGAAGAATGGGCGGATCGCGGTAGAGCCGAAGAATCTTGGAAAGGGCTGGAGGCGTTTCGATTTTCGCAAAGCTTTTGGCAAACCGGTCCGGGTCATGAACGACGCGGCCATGCAGGCGCTCGGCAGTTATCACGGTGGGCGAATGCTTTTCCTCGGGTTCGGCACCGGGCTCGGGTCGGCGCTCTTGTGGGACCGCACCGTTTTGTGCCTCGAACTCTCCGACCTCGCCTATGTCGAAGGCACGATCGAAGATTGGTTGAGCAACGACGGAATGGAAACGCTCGGAGAAGAAGCGTGGGAGGCCGAAGTATTGCGTGTCGTCCCCGCGCTGAAGAAATCTTTTATCGCCGACTACATGGTGCTCGGCGGCGGCAATGCAAAATGCATCGAGAAGTTGCCCAGGGGCGTGGAGCTCGGGCATAATCGCAACGCCTACACTGGCGGGGTGCGTTTGTGGCAGAACGAGCCACGAACCCGCCGGCCGCGTTGGAACATTATCTGAAACACATGCTGATCTATTTCCTTCGTCACGGTGAAGCCGATTGGCCCGACTGGAAAAAGCCGGACGACGAACGACCCCTGACCGAGAAAGGCAAGAAAGAGATGCACGAAGTCGGCGCGTTTCTCGCCAACCTGAGTGTGAAGCCTGATATCGTCCTGACCAGCCCGTTGCCGCGCGCATCGCAAACGGCGGAAATCGCCGCCGGCTACATCGACTCGAAATCCGTCGAGGAAGAATTGCTCGCGCCAGGCTTCGGGCGTTCGGAATTGAAGAAGCTCTTGAAGAAACGCGGCGGCGATAGCGTGATGCTGGTCGGGCACGAACCCGATTTTAGCAGGACAGTCTGCAAGCTCACCGGCGCCCGGATCAAATTATCGAAAGCCGGCATCGCGCTGGTCGAAGTCGATGCCGAGTTGAGCTGCGGGAGACTGCTCTGGCTCTTCCCGCCGAAGATTGCGAAGCACTGAGTGCGGATGAGTCGTCCCGCGGCTGCGGGACTGACCACTTGGCCTCGTAAGTCCCTGGGGCGTCGCCCCAGGCTGTGGATGATCGCCGCGCCGTTGGCGCTATACGCAACAAACCGCAGATGTTAGCGCCACAGGCGCGATCTCATATCAGCCTGGGGCATCGCCCCAGGGTTTTTGTTGGAGATGAACCAAGCGCTGAAAGCGCGATTCAACGCATCGGTTCGCGCGGCGTCGTTAGTTCAACGAAGTCACTGCCCGTTCAGCCGGGGAAGCGCAGCGCGTTTTCGCCGTCTCCCATTCGGAAAAATAACGGGAAATCCGCCGCGCGAATTGCCTCGGTCGCTCTGCATAAAACCGCTGGCCCAGCGCAATGGCCGTGCGCTCGAGTTCACGCTGTCGGGATTCGATGAGCAAATGGAGAACCCGGTCTCCCTCCCGGGTGGCCGGGCCGATCGCGGAAAGCCGCTGCGCGACAAAGGCCAGATCGTGCACCTGGCCGAGACAGTCGCCGATCATTTTTAGTTCGTCGTTCAACTCCTCGAAAACGTCGGGCGCGAGCGGCCGTAAAAGTCGAATCTGATACGAAAGCTCTTTTGCCCGCTTCCGAAACGAATGCAGCTTCCGGGTGGTGGGTTTCCTGGTCACGTCGCTCAGGATATCGCGACCGTGCTTGTAGGTTCGCTGGACGTTTCGTCGCAAACGGCGGCTCCGGACAGCCGCCCACGGCCAACTGCGAATGCGATCGACCGTCCGGGACAATCGTTCCTCTGCTTCCATGGGCCATTCCGAAAATGCCGCGAGGAAACTATCCAGCTCGAACGCGAGAAATTCCTCAGTCTGTTGAAAACCCTTCGTTCGTCCGCGGGCAAACTCGCGCAATTGGCGCACGGTTTGCAGCCGCACTTCCGCATCGCGCACTTGAGAGATCATCTGGCCGACTTTCCCCAGGCAGCGATCTTCGTTCTTCCAAAGGTCCCGCTCCACTTCGCCGCGCACCAGGCGAAGCGCCGCTCTCGCCTTCTTTAAATGCTTTCGCGTCTCATGAACGGGCGAGCCTTTGCCATTTTGTTTTGCCTGGCTCGCGCAGATCGCGTTTTCAATCTGGCGGCAGACGATCCGGCAAATGCCGCCGCCGAGCGTTTCGTCCGGGCGCAACTCGTAGCTCATCGGCCTCCTCCGTCGCGCGCCAGGGCGACGTTGCTGTATTTTCGCTTTCCGGTCACGTCCTGGCCCAGCCAATCGGGCGCTTCGAAGTTCGCGCAGCTTTTTAGATCGTCGAACTCGACCTCGGCTACCACCAGGCCGTCGTGCCGCCCGCGATAAACATCGATCTCGATGGTGTGCTTCTTCCACGGCACATCGTAGCGGACCTTGGTCAATCTCTGGCCTGCCGTCGCCGGCCACAAAGCATCGAACTGCTCGGCACTGAGCCGCACCTCGCGTTCTTCACGCTCGCCTTTCGTTCCCTGCTTGTAGGTCAGCGAGCGGACTGAACCTTTCTTCCGCAAGCGAACCTGAAGGCCGCCCCGGCCTACTGCAAGATAACCCTGCTCGATGGTGTCGTGCGGAAATTTCTGCAGGCCGGGCGGGAATCGCTTCACGAGAAATTTGCGCTCGATCTCCCGGGAAGAAGATTCTTTCGACGCGCTCATCTTGGCCAACTTGATCCTGGTGAAGGGAAAAAACATTGTTCGGTCGCTTTTCCCTCGGGTCGTGGAGGAGACGCGTCAAAAATTTTCGTGTGACATTTTCATGGCCGCGCTTTTATGACAAACAGGCGGCAGTCAGGTGAAGTTCGCGTGGATGCGATGCGTCGGCAGGCCTTCGCGGGAAGAACGAGACGACCGGCATCGGGCTGGTCGAAGCTTACAAGCTCAATTGACGCGCAAAGCGTCACGCAATTGTCACTTGGCCTGCGCGCTGTCGTGCATCGAAGTTGAGGAACGACATGAAAACATTCCTCATTAGTCTCATCGCCGCCGTCGGCATCATCACGGGATCAGGGGCCCAGGCCGAGCGCCTCGTCATCAAGGGTTCGGATACGCTCGGTGCGAAATTGGTGCCGCAACTTGCGGAGCAATTCAAAGCGCAACATCCCGATGCGACTTTCGATATCGCCGCGGAAGGATCCACCACGGGGTTCGCCGCGCTCATCGACAGCACCGCGCAGATTGGCATGGCCAGCCGCCCCGCCAAAACCGAAGAGATTGCCGCGGCGAAAGCCAAAGGCGTGACTTTGAAGGAGACGACCGTCGCGTTTGACGGCATCGCGGTGATCGTCAATGCGGCCAATCCAGTCAAGAACCTGACGAAGAAACAGGTCGAACAAATTTTCACCGGCGAGATTTCCGATTGGAGCGCAGTCGGCGGCTCCGGTGGAGCGATCTCGATTTACACCCGGAACACCTCGTCGGGCACTTACTCGGAGTTCAAGGAGCTCGCCATGAAGAAACGCGATTACGCGCCGAGCGCGCAAAAGATGGCCGGCAACGAACAGATCGCCGCCGAAGTCGGCAAGAACCCGAACGGCGTCGGTTATGTCGGGCTCGCCTACACCAAGGCGCAGGGAGTCAAAGTCGTTCCGATTGATGGCGAGACGCCGTCAAACGACAGCGTGCAGCAGAAAAAATATCCATACGCGCGGCCGACGTTCTTTTACACGAACGGCGAGCCGGCTGGCCTCGTGAAGCAGTTCGTCGATTTCACGCTCAGTCCGGATGGCCAGAAGATCGTCGCGAATGTTGGGTTTGTGCCGATCAAGTAAGCGTCACGGTTGTCACCGTGTAGTAGCGGCTGTCTCCAGCCGCAGAGATTGGCGCGGAAAATTCCGCGTGGGGACACGCGCCTCTCCATCCCGGCGATTTATTTCCCGTCGAAGAGCGACTGCTTGCGCGATTCTCGGAGCGCGCGCTCGGCGTTCCGATAATCGGTGGTCAGATAACTCGGCGTGAAAAACTGCGCAGAATCGATCTGGGAATTCTGAAGCTGCGGGAGATAGCTCCAGAACTTCGCGTTGAAAAGCGGCGCACGCGCTGCCGCTTCCTCCAGCGCCCGCTTTGCTTCCGCCTGTCTCAGCAAATGCTGCGTAAACAGATCGGTGACGGACGGCCCCTGCCGCAGCTCGAACGTTCCGCTCACGACCATCGGTGGCAGCGTGACCTCCTGCCCGCTCGCGACGATTGCCCCAAGAATCAGAAATCCGGCCGCCAGGATGATTTTCACCGATTCAAGTTTCGCTGCAGGCGATCAAAATGGAAGGCCATTTCTCGGTAGTTGGGGCATGCAGAAGCATGTCCCTCCGGAGGAACGTGCTTCCGCACCTCCGAAAGTAACAGCCGCGTTACTTTTCAACCCTTGCGCCACCGGTTCTCGGTCTTTGCGTGAGGAAGACAAAAATCAACCCGAAAAAAGGAACTTCTCCATGAAAGCAATTCGCTTCTTTGTTCTGTTATTGCTCACGACCATTTTGTTCGCTGCCCTCCCCGCGCGGGCGGATACTTACAGCTGGTCGAATCTCCAATCCGATATCGCCGGGGCCGCGCTCCATACCGACCGTGATCTCGTCAATCCATGGGGACTTACCGCCTCATCCAACGGGACTATCTGGGCCGCGGATAACGGCACCGGCGTTTCCACACTTTATCACCAAGACGGCAGCAAAGTCGCGCTGACCGTCACGATCCCGACGAGTGCGCGAAATAAAGGGGGCGGGAACCCGACGGGAGTTGTGGTTAACAGCACGACGTCTTTTAAGGTCACGAAGAACGGGAACTCGCAACCGGCCCGCTTCATCTTCGTGAGTGAAGATGGAACGATCTCCGGCTGGAACCCCACGCTGGATGGCACTCACGCGATCGTCGCGGTGGATAACGGCACCAACGACGGCAGCAAGCACGCGATCTACAAAGGCGTGACCCTCGGGGTGGCCAACGGCCACAATTTTCTTTTCGCGACGAATTTTCACTCCGGCCGCGTTGAGACCTACAACGAGAACTTTCAGCCAGTGAATCCCACCGGCTTTAGCGATCCGAATTTGCCCGCCGGTTATGCGCCCTTCGGCATTCACAATCTGAACGGCGAGATTTATGTCGCCTACGCGCTCCAGGACTCGAAGAAGGAGGATGAAGTTGCCGGGCCCGGGAATGGTTTCGTTGATGCGTTCGACACGAGCGGCAATTTCCTTCGACGCATCGTCTCGAACGGAAATCTGAATGCGCCGTGGGGACTCGCCCTGGTTAATGGCGAACTCTGGGTCGGCAATTTCGGCGACGGCCGAATCAACAACTACAACCCGACGACCGGCGCCTTCCTGGAAACGTTGACTACGGCCGACGGGACGCCGCTCCAATTCGACGGCTTATGGGATCTGCTCCCGCTTGGTAGCGGAGTCTATTTCACCGCCGGCATCGCCGATGAAGCGCACGGCCTCTTCGGCATCATCACCGAAGACTAGGTCGCTGTTTCCATCTTTTTCTGTAGCGGCGGTCTATGACCGC
>JBEEHI010000062.1:0-2804 GCA_041167305.1 Verrucomicrobiota bacterium | reverse complement strand
CGAACCCCAAACCGACCGCTTTCTTTAGTCAAGCGATGGCAGAGAAGGGCCAATTGCCCTCGAAAAGTTCAATTACTGCGGCGCCGCTGAACGAGATTTTCGCGATGCAGGGCGAAACGAAAGACGGAATGGTGAAGTTCACCATCGGGAAGAAATCGAAGATGGGGGGCATGGAGATCGGCAAAGAAATCGGCGTCAATACGTGGGCCGCATTCGCTGGCACCGATGATAATGCAGTGGTGGATGGCGACTTCGCTGTGACCGAGGACGAATTACAACCAGCGCTAAAGGCCCTGCGCCAGGCGGGGATTAACATCGTCGCAATCCATTCCCACATGACGCACGAAAATCCGCGCATCCTTTTCCTCCATTACTGGGGGCGAGGCCCGGCCAAGGACCTCGCTAACGGAGTCAAAGGCGCGCTCCTCGTGACCGGATTGTCGGGAGTAACCACGACAGTTTCCCGCTGACCGTTTAAATAACCGCGATTCTTGCACCGCTGGCGACATTTCGTTTTCGGGATCGTGGTTGCGGCAACGGGCAACTGGATCGCCGCCGCGCCAGATGACGGAATCCTGAAACTGGAACAGACGATTCCCCTCTCCGGCGTCGAAGGCCGGATCGACCACTTCGATCTCGATGCGGCCGGCGAACGATTGTTCGTCGGCGCGCTGGGCAACAACAGCGTGGAAGTACTCGATTTGCGAAAGGGTCAACGTGTTCACTCCCTTAGCGGCCTCGGCGCACCGCAAGGCCTGGCGTATCTTCCCCTGCAGGATCGGCTTCTCGTGGCGAACGACAAAGGCGGTCAGTGCCAAATTTACGATGCGAAATCGTGGCAGCTCATCGGCGCCATTGATTTGCAGGATGACGCCGACAACGTGCGTTACGATAGCGTGACGAAGGAGATTTTTGTCGGCTTCGGGGACGGTGGAATAGCGGTCATCAACGCGGCCGACGGCAAGCGGACGCGCACAATCAAACTGGCGGCGCATCCGGAAGCCTTTGCGTTGGAGAAAAACGGACGGCGAATCTTTGCGAACGTGCCAGGCGCACAGCACGTGGCCGTGATCGATCGCGCCAAAGGCGAAGTCAACGCGACTTGGAAAACAGACGGAGCATCCGCAAACTTCCCGATCGCGCTGAACGAAGCCAATCGCCGGCTTTTCATCGCCTGTCGCAATCCCGCGAAACTTGTCGTTCTTAATACAGACTCTGGAGCAATTGTAACGACCCTCGATATCTCCGGCGACGCCGATGAAGTTTTCTACGACGCGAAACGGCGACGCCTCTATACGATTTGCGGTGAAGGTTTCATCGACGTCATCGAACAAAACGACGCAGATCATTACAGACGAAGCGCGAAAATTCCCACAGCGTGGGGAGCCCGTACCGGATTCTTCAATTCGGAGGGGGATGAATTGTTTGTCGCAATTCCTCACCGCGGCGCACAGGGCGCCGAGATTCGGCGTTACCAAATAAAGTAGGAAGCAGTTTGGGTTCGCCTGATCGACGGGATCGAGCCCGAGATTCTCTCCCAAATCGAGCATGTGCCGACGCATGTGCCCGGAGTTCTCGGCGTGCATGATGTGCGCGCACGCTGGGTGGGCACAAGGTTTACACCGACGTTGCGGTCAGCGTTGATCCCCAGCTTTCTTGCGTGACGCTGATCTCATCGCGAGCAAAGTCGAGGACGTCCTGCGTGACCATGTCCCGCTGCTCGGCCATGCCGTGGTGCGCGTGTCGCCTGCGCTTACCGCCGCCCAGGCATAGTCTGATCGCGGGACACAACCGCACGCCGTTCTCGTGTTCGCGCTATCACCGCGAATAGAGTACGGGCAGGAGAATCAGCACGGCCGTGACTAAGACTGACCGGTAATAATTCTTGCCGGTCGCCTCCTAGACAGAGGCAGCGGCGCGGTTTACCAATGGCTCATGATCGGACCCGCCAAAATCTATTTCATTATCTTCGGGCTCCTCACAATCGTCGGCGGCGTGATCGGGTACGTGAAGGCTGGCAGCACGGCCTCCATCGTCGCCGGCGCGATCTCAGGCATCGCGCTCATCGTCGCGGCGTATTTGCTCCCGGGGAATGTCGCGCTTGGCCTGGTTATCGCTGGTGTCGTTTCGATCGCCCTGGCCGCGAGATTCATTCCAGCTTTCATGAAGACCGGCAAAGTGATGCCTGCCGGTTTGATGGCGATTCTGAGCGTGATCGGCGTCATCGTGGCGATCGTCGCCTGGATCAAGAAATAGCAGACCGGCGTGCGAAAAATCCGGGTCAGAACGCTTGGTTTCTTTATTCTCGTCCTTGTCGCCGCGGCGTTGACGGCGATCGTGCTGCGTTGGATTTCGCTCGAGCGATGGCATCGCACCCAGGTCGCCCCCGAGACGCCGGTCGAGATCGAGATTCCCGACAAGACTCCGACACCCGCGCCGTCGCCGAAGATCCCGGTCATTGCCGGGAAGCTCGATTCGGCGCGGTTGTTTAGCGGCATCACCGTCCATGCCGCCGTTGAACCGACTCCTGGAGGCGCTGCGTCCGACGAACGCGCCGACCCGCAGAGTTATGTGCTCGAGCTAAGACTTCACGCCCGTGTTCCGACGCCGAACGCGACGATCGAGGATTTGGCGAAGGTCAGCCCGGATCTGCCGCGTTTGCTGCCCGGCCTGGCGGCGATGATCACGCCGGAATCCGTTTCGCCGTTCTTCAAGGAACTTTACGACACGAAGCTGCGGAACCTGAAAGAGAACCTGGTCCGGCTCGATCAACTTTTGTCGCGGCACAATTTTTACGATTGCCA
>JBEEHI010000061.1:0-2826 GCA_041167305.1 Verrucomicrobiota bacterium | reverse complement strand
CCCGGGACGACGGTCATGCAATTCCACCGCGTGTAAGCCCGCCGATCGAGATTGAATCCGCAGGTGTATTCGAGCGCCTGGCAGCGCGCGATGAAAGTGCGCAGGTTCCCCACTTTCGCGTGGCCGGAAACGCCGCCGATCGTGTTATCCGAAAACGGTTCGACCAATCGCCGGAGCGTATCGCGCTGGCAATGCGTGTCCGCGTCCAGGAAAACCGCAACGCCGGTTCGCATCGCGGCGAGTCCCCGTTGCAACGCCCGGGCTTTGCCGCGATTCGGCTGCCGCAACAGCCGCACCCGCGGATCGGAGCTGGCGAGCGTTTCCACTTCGGCCGCGGTCCCGTCCGTGGAACCGTCATCGATCACGATGACTTCCATCTCGCCCGTGTAATCCGTTGCCAGCAAACTGCGCAACGTTTCCGCGATCACTTTCTCTTCGTTGAACGCTGCGACCAGCACGCTGATCGGCTCCGCGAAATCGCGCGGCCAGCTTCGCCGGAAACGCGCCGCCAGCCAGATGACGATCAGGGTTCGCAGGACGACGAGGCCGGTCGCCACGATCATGAAAGCCCAGAGAAATTCTTCGATCGCATGAAAAATCCGGAAGCCGACGCCGGAAACGAAATGAGTCAGCGAACGGCCCTGCGTTTCCGTCGATGGCATCACCGCATCGCGCGTGGTCCCAAGCAGCGTGCTGATCAACACCACCGAATCGCCTCGCGTCTTCAGATAATCGAGAATCTGCGGCAATGCCTCGACGGTTTGCTCGCGATCGCCGCCCGCGTCATGGAGCAGGATAATGCTGCCGTCACGACGCTGCTGCTTCACGCGTTGCAGGATCACGTCCGCGCCGGGTCGGGCCCAATCCTGCGGATCGATATTTTCCAGCACGACGAGATAGCCGAGTTCCTGCGCGAGCTGGAGCGGCGTGAGCTCGGTGATTTTCGACGGGCTCGTGTCCGCGGCGTACGGCGGCCGAAAAAGCGTGGTCGAACGACCCGTAATCGTCTCGAGCAGAAGCTGGGTGGCGTTTAGCTCGAGCCGAACATGCTCCGGCCAACACTCGGCCAGGTTCGGATGATAATAGGTGTGGTTCCCGATCTCGTGGCCCTCCGCGACGATGCGCCGGACGAGGTCCGGATATTTTTCTGCATTCGCGCCCACGAGAAAAAAAGCAGCCTTCACATTCGCTGCTTTCAGGATATCGAGAATCTTCGGCGTCCACTTCGGATCCGGGCCGTCATCGAAAGTCAGCGCGACCTGGTGCGGCCCGCCGGCGCCCTGGTGATAGAGCGTCGGAAATTGCGGGAACTTCGAATACGTCGCGGTCAGATAACCCTCCGCGTCCACGGCAAGCGTCCGATAACCGTCCGCCGTCGTTTCATCGACGGAAACAATTTCGCCCTCGCCGACGTCTGCGATTGTGTCCGTTCCCTTGAGCACCTCGAGCGGCGCGCGCGTCGCTGTGTCCATTTTGAAATCGTTCGGAACTGCGAGTCCGTCCCAGATGGCCACGTCTTCCGTCCCCAGGCGGTAGACGGCGAAACCTCCCGCCTTCGCTTCGCGAACCCGGCGCACCTGGTTCAGGAACGTGACCACATCGAGGAACCAGACCGAATGATCCTTGTCTGCGTCTTCATAATAAAAATAGGGATTGTAATGCGGCCCTTCGACCGTCGTCTTGCTCACTTCCGCGTAGCTCGCGCGGCTCATCGCCTCCGGGAAACTGATCAGCTCCGCTTTTTTTCCACCACCAGTCCAGTCGTAGCCGTAGCTGCCTAGCGCGATGATCCATTGGTTCGTTTCCGCGCCATCCATGAGCACGTTGAGCCAGCCTTCGAACCAGCGGCGCGACGCGAGCGGCCCCGCGGGATCGATGTCGGATGTCTCGTCGAAAAGCATCGCCACGAAGCGATCGACGTTGTCCGAGAGCTCCTCGAAGTCGATGTAATCGAGGTCCTGGCCCGGCTGGACGCAGAGCCAGAGCTGTTTGTCGTCATAGTGGAGCGCGTCGGTGAACCGATCCAGAAACGCGGTGATGTCTTTTTTGTAAGCGGGATCGAGCTGTTCCCAATCGATCACCACCCCGGCGGCTTTCGCGTCATTCAAAATCGCGAGCACTCGCTGGATGAACCGGTCCTGCCGCTCCGTCGAACTGTGCGCCAGGTTTTCGACGGCTTCCGGCTGCCAGACATCGCCGACAAGATTCGTGAGCAGCGGCATGAGCGCGATGCCTTTGCTCGCGGCCAGCTTCGGCAGCCGGCTATCGGCATCGATCTGGAGATCGCCCGCGCCATTCGTCATCACCATCCATTCCGGACAGACGTGCGTGATCTGGGCGGCGTGCTGCTCGAGCGACGTGTAACTGTAGGGATCGCCATTGGCGTAAAACGCGAGCCGCACCTCATTGTTCGGCAATTTTTTCCGCGGATGCGCGGGAGGTGGCGGCGCGACCGGCGGCTTCGGTTTTTTTCCGGCGAGCCTGGCGGCGGCAAACTTTTCCCAGAGCGCCAGGTTTGGAGCGGCGGTCTGACCGGCAGGGTTCACCTTCTGGAGCTGTTTCAGTTGTCCCTTCAACTGCCGCAGGGAGAAAGGCAGCCGCAACTGCGGCGCCACGAAAAGCGTTTGCACAAAAAGAACGGTGCCCAGGAAAACCGCGACGCCGCCGATGAGCAGGGCGAGTCGCAGCCGGGGCCAGCGTTTGCCCCCGGGGTCCGAAAACACGAATCGCGTGATGGCGGGTGACGGCTCCTCTTCCATTTACGGGAGCCTATTCTACATCATCCCGGCCAATTCTCGCGCCCGTTCCTGCAACAGCTCCCCGGCG
>JBEEHI010000060.1:0-2614 GCA_041167305.1 Verrucomicrobiota bacterium | reverse complement strand
GCGGACTGGCGCACCCGCTGCCCATGGACAATCCGGCGCAGACCAACAGAAGCGTCGTGAGATTATTGCTCAGCGGCAGCAACGCGAGTGATAGCGTGGTCAAAACCATTCCGAACCGCGCCAGCGCTACTTCGCCAAAGAATTTGATCAGCCGGCCGATCAAACCGCCTTGGATGATCACGGCGACGATGCCGATGAAACCAAAGAGGTAACCGTTCGCCTGTGCATCGTAGCCGAAGCGCTGTTCGGTGAAGAGCGCGAAGAGCGTAGTCATTATCGAGAAGCCGACGATGAGGAAGAAATAAGTGCCCACGACGATGGCGAACATCGCGCCGCGCCCGTGCTGGAAAACTTCGGTGATGCTGGCCTCTTCATGCGGCTTTGCGCGATGTTCGCGCGACAAACTTTCGGGCAGGATCAGGTAGACGAGCGCGGCGTTGATCACGGCCAGACCAGCGGCGAAGAAAAATGGGGCGCCGTAGGAGATGCGGCTCATCATGCCGCCGATCAACGGCCCGAAAGTAAAACCGAGTCCGAACGCGGCGCCGATCATGCCCATGGCGCGCGACCGTTTCTCGGGCACGGTCACATCGGCGATGTAGGCCTGGGGGATGGCGATATTCCCCCCGGTGATGCCGGCCAGGATCCGTCCAGCGAAAAGCAACGTGAGCGAATGAGCGAAGCCCATGAGCGCGAACCCCGCCGCAGTCCCGACGATGCTCACGAACAGCACCGGACGCCGACCGAAACGATCGGAAAGTTTCCCGAGGATCGGCGTGAAGATGATCTGCATCCCGGAATAAATCCCGGTCAGCCAGCCGATCGCGACCGGAGACGCGTGGAAGTGCTCCGCGTAAAGCGGCAGGATCGGAATAACGATTCCGAAGCCCACCAGGTCGATGAAGACGGTGAGAAAGAGGACGAAAAGCGGTGAGCGTTGTCGCGGCATGCGAGCGTTTAATGTGAACGCGGAGGCTGAGCTGACAAGGAGTGTGAATGGTGACTAGTGACTGGGGAATGGATGGCCGATCTCCATTCACCGATAACCAGCCACCATTCACGCTCCTTCAACCGTGCTTCCGATTGAACCGAGCCACCTCGCGTTCCGTCTCGCGATCCGTGGCGCGTTTCTTTAAATCGGCGCGTTTATCGTGCGCGACTTTTCCGGTCGCGACGCCGATCTCGGATTTCAGTTTTCGGTTTTTCCAATACAGGCTCAGGACGACGAGGGTGCGACCCGCGATCGCGGTGAGTCCGTAGAGTTTCTCGATCTCCTGCTTGTGGAGAAGCAGGCGGCGCACGCGTTTAGGCGCGGGGACCTCGTGGCTGGCGCGCTCGTACGGCTGGATGTCGGCATTGTAGAGAAAAGCCTGTCCTTTTTCGATGCGAACGAAGGCGTCGCTGATGTTCGCTTTGCCGGCACGGATCGATTTGACCTCGCTGCCTTTGAGCTCGATGCCGGCTTCGTAGCGCTCGAGGATGTGAAAATCGCGCAGCGCTTTGCGGTTGAGGATCGTCTCGGTCGCCATGAATCAGAGTAGCACAGGCACCCTGCCTGTGGCGGCGGTGGAATTTACAGCCGAGACGGCCGTGCTCCTAGGCGCCGTCGGCGGGAGGCTCAGGGGTCAGCTCGTAGGTCAGTTTGCCGGCAATGATTTCGCGCAGCGCGATGTCGGTGAGGGACGAGCGCGGAGTGGCTTCGACGAGCGGACGATGGCCCAACCCCAACTGGCGCACGCGCCGGGAAACGACGTTGATCAGCAACTGCTGATTCGGGATCACTAGAGCGGCTTCTTGCAGGAGTTGAGTGGTCATATTGCGCAAGGAACGGATGGAACGCGTGGTCTCCGCCGGGAACTGAAGAATGGCCGGGGTGCCGCCAGAAACAACAGGTGGGATAAGGTCAGAGGCCAGCATCGTCGGGCAAAAAGAGAATTTTGACTTTGCGAGCAGCGGCTCTCGCTGTCAACCGATTTGTTCGCGGAGAACCCGCGGCGCGGCGCGCTTTTCCGGCCTAACGGACATCCTCGACGTAGCTGACGATGCGGTAATCCACAGCATCGCCTTCGGCGTCCAGGGCGCGATCGTAATGCCAGCTCGTGTTGCCGTTACCGTAAAAGGTTTTGCAGACCATCGCGCCGATGAGATCGGGGTTGCCGTGGAGGACGACGTCGGCGCTCGGCGCGTAAAAAGTGGCGGCGAAGTCTCCGGGCGGATCAATGTGGATATATTGAGTGGTGGCCGGATTCGCGGGGCTGATAGCGTAATACTGGAGATTGGCCGCGAGGTTGGTCTCGTTCTCGATGTCGCGTCCTTTTACGTCCATGTTGCCGTCGAAGAAGATCTTTACGTGCACATTCGGCTTCACGTCGATGTGGGCCGTCATGTCGCTAGTGACGTGGATGGCGACGTAAGTCTGGGCCCCACCGACCGCGTTGATAGTGAGTTTACCGCTCAGCGACGAGAGCAGATAATAAGTGGGCACCGTGGCGGTTCCCGCGGCCGGAGGGGTGATGCTGACCGTCGAGGTGACACTGGTGGGCGCCGCCTGCGGGGGAGGAAGGTCAGTCGGCATCTTAAACGGAGGGCAGGTGAACGGCACATTGTTGTCGAT